>NZ_JAMXEX010000034.1 GCF_025370775.1 Ancylothrix sp. D3o
CTACTGGCAGAAAACAACTTATCAAACTCATCAAAATAGAGGACAGACCGGCCTAAAGCTTCAACGCGGCGCAGTAATTCCTCAACATAAATGACGCCACCGGCCACCATAGCGCCAACATCAACAATTACCAGCGGCACTTTCAATTTTGCAGCACAAACACCGGCAGCAAAAGTTTTACCAGTACCCGGTGGCCCCACCATTAACCAACCCTTTGGCAATGGCAACCCCAACTTCTCGGCCACAGTCGAATAACGGAACACCACACTATCGCGCAGCAGAACGCAGCCGGTCTAATCCCCCAAATTCTGACATAAGCGAGGGCTGCTTGAAATTTAAGCAAAACTCTCTAAACCGCTCAATTTTATAGTTGAGTAAACCACCAACCAAATCAATATCACCGAATAAACCACAGTGCCAGTAATAGATTCCGCGCTTTTACAGATATTAGGTGGCTGATTTTTTACTTTATGGTTTCTTTATAAGCCTTTAGAAAATTGAGGCAATTCCTATCGGAGTAACAAAAATACACCATTCATTCAACTATTATAAAACGCCTTAAACAAACTTTTTGCTTATCTACTAATATCTTTAATAACGATGCCAATCTCACAAAGAATTAGCATTTTAATAGTGTAGCAATCTAATAATTATTTACATCTCAATCTACAGTCTAAAAACAAGAAGCTTACCCAGAAATACCATAATTTTAGCACCCCTAATTATCAATTATTTAGTCCAAACTCGCCTTGAATTACGATAATTTCCCAAGTTCCAATATTTCCCCCAAATTTCATAACGCTCAACCACTCACAACCAGAATGATACTACGCTAACACTACACGACTTTACAAAAGTTTATTTAAGGAATTTGTAAGTAATTATACTCAGTTAATTTTTACCTTATAAATTGCGATTTTTACCTTATAAGCTACTAATTGTAGAGCTTTAAATCAAACAGGGTCAAGAATTTTAAGCAAACAACCTCAATAACTACACCATTTTTTTAGTTTTTCTTACCTTATTAAGTCCCATTTTTGCCTTATAAAACACTATTTTTACCTTATGAATGTGTCAGGCTGAGTGCTCATTTTTTCCGCTTCTAACTGAATTTGTGGTGTGCTAAAATGGGGGAAGAAAAAAAGCGGACACTTACTCCGGGTTTTAAAATCACCCTTCATTCCAGCCTTTTCACCGGCCCCCCAATTCACCAAAACCAAGCACTGAACAACCAGACTATACATTTCTTCAGCAGCCCTCCTTTAGATTTCCTTAAGGTTCGTTACAAAATTAAATATGTTAATTGGATAGAGGAAGCCTACGAGATAGTAAGTTGTAGCACATTTCTAACTACAAATAGTAATAGATAACGCGGCTTAGTTCCGGGGTTATTATAGCTAGATAAAACCTTGTTAGCCTAGCTTCTGCGACTATTTATGGCTCTATGCTTTCCACCGCCACAGCATCCATATTAAAAACTCTAGCTTTCTAAGCGCCTCCCTAGCCTTCTCACGATAATAGGATAGCTTTATGCTTGGGGGTAAAACTATCCCATGTTGACCTACCCTCAAGTAGAGAGGGTTGGAGAAGGAGCTTCTCTACCTGATAGCAAAAAGCACGGTTAAACGTTATAAGCTGCGCTTGCTTGCCCTGGCTGTCGGTTGAGTGAGATGTGTAATCTGAAGTGGAAATATTTAAAAAACGAATCCCAGGAGGGCAAGTCGATATTTTAGAGAGAAGTTTTAAAGTCCGACACATTTTTATCTCTCAACAGTTGTGGGAAGATTTACAGGCGTTGTGGTTCGGTTTACAATCAACAGGCAAAAATGCCACTTCAATGATGCCGGTGTAACAATCCAATGAGGCCGGCATTATGCAGCAAGCAATATTGTCAGGATTGTCAGAGCAGTTGCAATCAGGGCTGGTAAAGAAAATTGCACGCAATCAATAATTGCTATCCAAGGCTACACTTACTCGAAGCAATAACTTTCTCTACAAAACTAATCTTTTTTTCCTTAATAGAATTCAACCCCAAAATTCACCTCCAGCATCAATAATTCTTTTTACATCCCCCTCTCCCAAATTAAACACCGGCCCACCAAACACAAATAGAGAAACACTACACTCATGCTACACTACTTTATAAAAGTTCATATTTGTTTTGGCTAAGCAATTGTACTTAAGAAAATCTGCCGTAAAAAAGTGCCATTTCTGCCGTAAAAAAGTACCATTTCTGCCGTATATTTGAGCTTGGGTACTTGGTATTTTTAGGGTTTTTTCGGATCTCATGCCGTACAAAAGTGCCATTTCTGCCGTAAAAAAGTGTCATTTCTGACGTATATATGAGTTTGATAGGATGCTCGATTTTTCGATGTCTAACTGAATCTGCAATGGGGTAAAATGGGAGAAACAAAATTCTGGACACACTTACTCCAGGTTTAAAAGTTAACCTTCATTTTGTCATTCCACCGGCCCCCCCGCTTCACTAAAATAAAGCACCGAACAACCAGACTATAATTTTCGTTGAAATCATCATTTCTAGCAGCTTTATATTTCCTTAAGGTTTGGTGAACAATTAGATTTATGGCATCTGTTGGAGAGGGGTGCGAAAGGAGAGATTGTAATACAGGCTACTGTGCAAATAAAATTAGCTTGGGGTGCTCCTGCTTGTTAGTGGTTATTGTTTGAATTAAATTGTCTGCTCTAAATTAACCTCAGTGGATAAACAAGTTATCTTAAGAATTATTGCGGATCACTATATTAGGGGAAAAATTGCCAACTACCAGCTAGGGACAGCCGGTTGTTGTTAACTAACAACCCTCAAGTATGTAATTTCACTTCATCGGCTACCCAGGACTAAACACCGACCACTAAACACCCAAGACTAACCAGCAGCCAGCAGACAGCCAAGGCTAAACAACGGTCAGCAGACAGCCAAGGCTAAACACCGACTACTGGCTACCCAGGACTAAACACCGGCCACCAAACGCCCCAGACTCAACACCGACTACCGGCTACCCCAGACTCAACACCGGCCACTAAACACCCCAGACTAAAGAGCGGCCACCGGCTACCCTGGACTAAAACATCTGCCAGCAGACACCCAAGACTAAACACCGACCACCAGACACCCAAGACTAACCAGCAGCCACCGACTACCGACTAACCTGGACTACACACCGACAACCGGCTACCCTGGACTAAAACACCGGCCACCAGACATCTAGGACTGAACCCTGGCCACTAAACACCCAAGACTAACCAGCAGCGATCGGCACACCCAAGACTAAAACATCTACCAGCAGGCATCTAGGACTAAACACCGGCCACTAAACACCCCAGACTAAACACCGGCCACTAAACCCCCCAAGACTAAACACCGGCCACTAAACCCCCAAGACTAAACACCGGCCACCAGACATCTAGGACTGAACCCCGGCCACCAGACACCCAAGACTAACCAACAGCCACCAGACAACAAGTAGAGACTTTCTATAAAAATATCTCCAGCAGCTACCGGCCCAATTTTATGAAACCAACAATTACGGGAAAATGAATCGTTATTTGACTACTTTAGTTAAAGGGTGGGGTTTAGATATCTCCATTCACATATATTTTTAGACATTGTTTTTTAACTTCTTAGGAATAACCTTTATGCAGTTCATTCATATCTACAAATTGGCAATGACAGTTCCTAAAGATATAATTTAATTCCTTTTCCCCTTGACCATTTTTATTAATTAACTTAAAGATAGCTTAGGAAAGCTTAGGCTATTTAAAGTAAATAAGTATTTTTTTGGTTGGATTTTTATTTAATAAAACTTGAGTTCAGCATTTCTATTTGCTCTATCTTAATACTTGCTCGAAATATCTATCCCCCCCAAAATACACCATATTTTAACCATTTAAAAGTGGAAACTAGCTTTTCTCCACGATAATTTTTGCCATTCTCATACTCCTCCAAAATTTAATAGCGCTCAGTCATGCACAACCTCAATAATACTACGCTAATGCTACACTACTTTACATAAATTCATTGAAAAAACTCTTAAGTAATCATACTTACTCTTTTTGTGTCTTATAAACTGCCATTTTTGTCTTATAAATGGATAATTGTAGAGATTAAAAGCAAACGATCTCAAAAACTACAGCAATAATTTTCAGTTTAACTTGTCTTATAAAATAGCTTTTTTGTCTTATAAAACAGCCTTTTTGTCTTATCCATCTGACAGACCGAATGCTCAATTTTTCGATGTCTAACTGAATCGCTGCTCTGGTAAAATGGGGGAGTATAAAATTCTGGACACTTACTCCAGGTTTTTCATGTCAGCTTAATTTTGTCATTCCACCGGCCCCCCCTTTTCACCATATCGCTGCACCGAACAACCCGACGTTACATTTCATCTCCAGCCCTCCTTTAGATTTGCTTAAGGTGCGTTACAAAAATAAATATATTGATCTGATAGAGGAACACTAACAGGGGGTAGGTTGTAGTACGCCATTAGCTACAAATAGTAATAGATAATGCTGCTTAGTTTCCGGGTTATTGTAGCTAGATAAAACCTTGAGAGCTAAACTTCTGGGACGATTGATAGCTCTGCGCTCTCCACCCCCACAGCATCCATATTTTTTACTCCTGTCTTCTCTCGATAGCAGGAGCGTTTTAGCCTTCGGAGTAGAAAAATCTTCTGTGGACCTACCGGCCCCTTACAAACTTTCGTAGCAGTTCGTCTCTACCTGAGTCCACAAAGCGCGGTTAAAGGTTATAAATTGATGCAAATCTTCGTTTACTCCACCGGCAGCCGGTTGAGTGAAATATGTAATCTGAAGTGGAAGTACCTAAAGAAGAGGAAATATTTTAGAGAAAGGTTCTCAAATCCAACACATTTTTATCTCTCAACAGTTGTCCTGAGATTTACATCAACACCCCAAAATACCACTTCAATGATGCCGGTGTTCCCTAGCAAATATGGTGCCGGTGTTCCCTGCCTTTGGCAGGCCGTTTCAACGATGCCGGTGTTTCTTCCCAAATTAGGGCGCTTCAACGATGCCGGTGTTTCCTACCTTTGGCAGGCCGGTCTTTTACAGCAAGCAATCTTGTCAGAATTGTCAGAGCGGCTGCAATCAGGGCCGGCCTTAAACAGAAAGTATGCCCCGGCTGTTTGAAAGCCCACGCAACAGATCCATTAGATAGGGGTGCTCCTTGGGGAGCAGACCAAGAACCATAAAGCTGATCCACAACCCCACTATATTTTCATTTCCTTGTTCCGGCTATCTTATTAGAGAATAATATTTTAGTGGATTAGGAAAAACTAAGATGAGCAATAATTATTCGTGCTGATAAATATCTTTTAGCATAATTACTAAACCTTTTACTAGAAAAGAAACGCTGCCCCAACCGGTAATCTCTTTGCCACTCGTACCCTCTAAAATCCAGTAGCAGTTCCCTCGGCAGAAATAAGCTCATACTACAGCCAAACTACATTTTTTAGAAAAGTTCATACTCTCAAAAATGCTAAGTATTATTGCCTAAATATTTCTGCCATATAAAACCCCATTTCTGCCATATAAAACCCCGTTTTTGCCATATACTTCAGATTGAATACCTGATAAAATATCATAAATTGAGAATTTTTCTTGCCATCCTAATATGGCAGATTTCGGGTTTTATATGGCAGAAAGCGTAAATTTTTGAGTTAAGCAAAAAAAGCAATGTTCGATGCCTAACTGAATAGCTGGTGTGGTATAATGGGGGAAAATAAAATTCTGGACACTTACTCCGGGTTTTTCATGTCCCCTTAGTTTTGTCATCTCACGGACCCCTAAATTCACTAAAATACTATCCTTAGCAACCAGACTATTCAGATCATCATCTCAGCAGCTTTAGATTTCCTTAAGATTTGGGAAAAAATTGGATGTACCACACCCCCTCAAAATTGGTTAGACAGTCAGGGTTGTAACACGCACTTATCTCGCAATAAAGTTAGCTAAAGACGCTGAGGGGGTGGATCATTCGTACTTTTATTAAATTATCTGCTCAAAGCACGCCGTAGCAGAAAAGATTAGTCACTAAGCAATCATTGCTGTTCACTATCCTACTAAAAAGTAGCTAGATGCTCTCTAGGGACTACCGGCCCTTTTATGCTTAACTAGCAACACGAGCTTATGTATTTTCGCTGCACCGGCCTGCCTAGAATTCCCTACTAACCACCGGCCACCAAACCCCGGCCACCGGCCACCAGCAGACGACACCGGCCACCAACCCCCCCACCGGCCACCAGTCACCCCGCCATCGGCCATGAGACAACGACCACCGGCCACCAGTCACCCCGCCATCGGCCATGAAACAACGGCCACCGGCCAACATATACCGAGCACTAAACAGAGGCCACCAGACAACGACGCTTGACCGTGTTTTGCCGAATCTTCAACAGCTACCGGCCACTTTCTGTAGAACTGTATCAATGACGATTGGCAGTTTTTTTACGACCCGCCACTATGTTTTATTGGTTAATAACCGTTTTTTTTAACTACCTTCAGCAGCTACCGGCCAGATTTTATCGAACCAACAATTAGGAAAAGATGAAGCGAGGTTTTACTACTTTAGTTAGAGGCTTGAGGTAGAATTATGCTTTATTTTGATACATAAGCTTGGTTATCAGAATCATCATAAAAAAGATAAATGGTAATCCAAGCTAAAAACAAATCTTGCTTTCAGAAAAATGAAAAACCTAAATAAGCAGATTTAAAACCATTGAACTGACTAACCAAACTACAAATGGCTATTAAATCATCTCCCACCAAACACCCTACTCAACAGTAGAACTGCTGAAAAGTTAGCCTCTTACAGCCAACAGCAGACTCTCTTAAATAAATCCGAGGAACTATCTTAGAAGAAAAAGACCATGAGCGCTCAAACAATCTTAAGAGTAAAAAAATTCAACAGCTTGCAGCATCTTAAAACAGCAGCCAGCCATGACACCAGAGCTTTCTTCACTCCGAATGTTAATCCAGATAGAAGTGTAGTCATTTTGGCCGGTGCTACCCACCCAGATGATGTAATTAAACTTACCCGCCTGAAAATAGGCTCTCAGAAAATCAGGAAAAATGCAGTAGTTGGCGCAGAAATTATCCTCAGTGCTTCCCCCGAATACTTTAGGCCAAATGACCCCAGTGCTTACGGAAAATGGGATGAAGAAAAATTGAATTTATGGGAGAAGGCAAGCAGCCAGTGGTTAGAGCAAAAGGTAGGCGACAATATTTTACAAACCAGCCTGCACCTAGATGAAGCTACCCCCCATATCCATTGTTTGTGGGTTCCTTTAAATAAACAAGGGAAATTAAGTTACTGGACAACGGAATTTGGCGGCACAAGAGACAGTTTATCTAAAGTTCAGGATAGCTATGCTCAAGCTCTTGAACCATTAGGAATTGAGCGGGGAATTAAAGGTAGCAAAACCACCCATACCAAAATTCAACAATATTATGAAGCGGTGAATACAGCCATAACAGAACCATTGGTTACTGAACAGTTATTTCCAGAAGTAAGAGAGGGGGAAACAGCAAGCGAATATCGCACTAGGGCCATTCAGGAAGTACAACCACAATTAGAATTGATGAAGCTGCAATTAGCCCACACCCAAATGCTTCAACAGGAACGGAATAGCTATCGCCAAAAAGCGATTGCAGCAGAACGCCAGCGCGACGCCTTAACCGAAAAAGCAATCCTGGCTGATGAGATGACCACCGGCTTACTCAAAACACTCATCCCCCTTGCTACCACCATCACTTCGTTATCTCCTAACCACCGCGTAGATGGTAAAGAATGGAGTTTCTCCCGAAAAACGGGGACGATTTTTGTTCAGCGACACACTGATAATTTCCAAATTAGCCTTAATGATAGAGATTGGCCTCAAGTTTGTTCTCAGCTAAAACCTACAGAAATTAAGGCTTTGCAAGATTTATCTGGCTTAATGTGCCGGTGGTTGCAAGCCAGATATCAGCTTTATCAAGATCCACAACGCTAAAAGTTTTCAAAATACCGAGCTATTTTTGATATATGATAGTAAGCGAGCTTTTAAGCTTGATAGTTTCCCTAACGTTATCAGGTAGTGTCCGCAACGGTATCCCGTCACAACGCAGTCCCGAAATTACAGTATTCTGATAACTAACCAACAAGCTTAACCATCCTATCAATAGTAGAGGTTGTCCAGCATTCAAGAAAAAACAGACCTAAAAAATTGAAACCCTCTACGGCGAGTAGAGAGCTTCCAAAAGTAGGTAAAAGGCGGTTAATGCACCGCGTCCGACAATTTATATACTTCTGTGCTTTAGCGAACAGCGGATAAACCTGAGAAATTTTGAACCTGTTGCTAAAGACTGGGGAGTTTTTGTCTCAAAAAGAATAATAACACTTTTTGAGACACGCAACAAATTTTTACGCGGCCAGAGAAAATAGCCCCAGAGCCGTGTAAACATTGCCAAAAGCGAAGAATCCCCCAGAAAGACAGATATATAAATTGAGCGGGTGCATCTAACTGCCTCAGAAATCACCATATTTGAGGCAAATCAATGAATTACGACAAAAATTTTGATATCCGTAACTACATCTGCGACTTAGAAGCCCATCCGAAAAAGCGGACTACCTATAAATGCCCCAACTGCGAGGCGTTTAAACTAACCATCAATTCGGGGGACAGCAAATATAATTGCTGGGGCTGTGAAGATACAGCAGCCATCGCTCGCATTCTGACTGAACCAGAACGTTTAGAACGCCGGCGTGAACGGGATTTAGCCGCCACCAATAAAGCAAAACCGAAAGTTAAACCTAAAGCCACCAAGCCTGTAGGCGCACAAACAGACTCAACGAACCTGGTTACAAACCCCACAACATTAGCCTGCGCGCGGCCACCGGCCAACCCCAGTACACCAATTTCATCAACCCAGAATCTAACCAATCAAACCACCTCTGATATAGACAATCCCTCAGAACCGGCAACCAACCCAACAGCCAATCAGCCCTCGGAACCGGCAATCAACCCCACAGCCAATCAGCCCTCGGAACCGGCAATCAACCCCACAACCAATCAGCCCTCGGAACCGGCAATCAACCCATCAACCAATCAGCCCTCAGAACCGGCAATAAATTCCACCGGCACCAACAAACAGCAAAACCCACCAATAATCCTAGACAGTAAAGAACTATCGCCGGCCCACTTTGGACACCTCATCAAAGAAGGCTTCACAGGAGAACAAATTGACAAATGGATTGCAGATGGTCTCGTCTGCTCCCTACAAGAAGAACAAGCACTAGCAGCCGGCTTTAAATTATGGAATCCTGACACCAAAGAATGGTTTAGCTCATCTGGCATATTCATGCGCTTTACCGACAGCTTTGGCCAATTACGAGTAGACACTCCAATTCCACGCCCCAACTCCAGCCTGGCCAAATATATCACCCCAGTCGGTTATAAATCTCAAGCCATGATTCCCGCCAATTGCAAAGTCATCACAGAAGGTTGGAAAGATGCCCAAGCAGGCACAGAAATTGGCCAAATACCCACCGGCGCCATTGCTGGAGTATCCCACTACCGTAAAGCACTCATCAAGAATGCCGGTTACACCATCCTTTTTGACCATGATGGTTGCCATAATCCCAGCGTCTTCACTAATTTATTCCATGCCGGCCTTTGGGTAAACGGCAAAATCCAACTTATCCCAGAAATTGTTGGCCAACCAAAAGCCGGGTTATGTGAATATTTCAAAGCCGGTCATACCCCAGAAGACTACAAAAAGCTGATAGATTCAGCCTTAACACCCCACGAATTCTTAATGCAATGGCCCCTCCATTGGCAAGGAATGCCAGATAAACGCCGCAGTTTATCAGTTCGCTTAGCCCTCAAATTAGCTGCTACTCACCTAGACTCTTACCAACAAGAAGACCTCATCAAACGCATTGCCAAAGCCACCGGCTACAGCATCGGTTTATTGAGAACAGACTTAGCCAAAGCCAAGAAAAACCTCAAAACCCAAGCGTTTAAAGGAAACCGCAGTACCCGCAACAGTAGTCCTGGTAAAGGCGGTTCCTCTGACTGGAACAATTCATCTGGTGGCAATGATAATAGCTCAAATAGAGGTAATGGTGGAAATGGTGGAAATGGTGGTAAGGGCGGGAATGCTAACTTTGAGAATAACGATAACATCTGGAATGAACCCACAAGCTGGAATGGTCAGATTGGCTACTGGAAATATGATGAAGATGGCGAACCTTCTCTTTTCTTTGCTCGTTGTAACTTTGACTTTTATGTAGAAGCTGAAGTCGCAGATAGCGCTGGTGGTGGTTTTGTTCTAGCCTTCAAACATTCCTCTAGTCCTTCCCAATGCCGGTTAATTCTCAATTCCACTGACCATACAAACCCTGATAAGTTTGTAGATGCCCTCAAACGCAATTTACACACTTCAGTTGTTTGTAATCTTAATAAAGAACAACTCAACGCCTTAATTCACAAACGTCAAGAAGAATATCGCATTAACCGCAACGGCAAAATTTACCGTCGTATTGAATGTTACGGTCAACAACCCGACGGTACTTGGGTGATGAAAGGTAGTGAGCGTGATGAAAATAATAATTTACAACCTGTAATTTATCAATTCACAAAAAACGGTCAACGACTCACAGAAGAAGAGTCGGGCTGGGTTTTTGCTGAAGTTGGTGCCAGTGAAGATGAGATTCCTTGTCCTGAATTAGCTCCTGAAAATCCAGAGGCTTTAAGGAATCTTTTAAAAGCTTCTCAAGAGTTTTTTGGCGAGGAAAATCTCTCTCCTTTGTTGATGATGATAGGCTGGGTTGTAGCCGGTTTACATTCTCAAGAAATTTATTCTCTTGACCGTTGTTTTCCGTTATTAAATGCTTATGGTGAGCCTGGTAGTTGTAAGACTTTGGCCGGTGAAGCTGCTCTTTCTTTAATTGGGATTAATTGGCCGGATGATGGGATGTTGTCTAAATCATCTATTTCTGCTCTTTATGAGCATGGGTCAAAAACTGGTAGTTTACCTATGATAATGGATGACCCACCGCGTAATCCAGAAATTGATGAGGTTTTGAAGACTTGGTACAACTGGAAATCTCGGAAGGTTCGGGGGAATACGCAGAAGCCTAAGTCTCCTTTGGGTGTGATTTCTAATCATGTTATGAGTGAGGATCAGGCGGCTGGTTACACTCGTAATATTCGGGTTCCTTTTAAGAAGATGACTCGTGATGGTAATAGTGCTTTCCAAAAGCTACGGGATGCTCAACGTACTGCTTCTGGTGCTTTTCCTCAATTGTTGAGATTAGAGTATAAGGCGGAGGCTGTAAATGCTATTGAGTTGGAGCTTTTGTTACATTTACCAAAGGCTCATGCTCGTATTGCTAAGTCTTTGGCGATTACTATTTACTATGCTTCTAAGGTAATTGAGGAAGCTGGTTTTGGTTGGGATATTAAACGGTGGGTTATTCAGAATCTTTGTCCTGCTGAGAATGATGCTGATAGTGCTGGGGATAGTTTAAAGGATTTTGTTGAACTTATCCAAACTCTGAAGGCGCGGGGTGAGGTTGGTGATTGGAATTTACAACGAATTGTTATTAAGGAGGAGGAGTTTGTTGCTATCCGTCAGCGGGAAGTTTGGACGTTGGTTGACCGGCATTTTAAGCCTACTACTTACAATTTGAAGGCTCTTAAGCCGTTGGTGCAAGCGGTTGGTGGTCGTACTGATAATCAATTGCAGTGGTTCAATGTTTGTAAGGAGGAAACTAAGACTTTTTATAATAAGCAGGTTGCTCCTACTTATGTTAATGGTGAGCCGGTGGAACCTCAACCCCCCCGGCGCGAACGTTGCAAGTGTTGGTTGATTCCTGGTTATCTTTTTGATAATCCTGATTCTCCACCCAACAGTCCGCCACCTATTAGTCCGCCGCCCGACAGCCCACCACCCAATAGTCCACCATCTAAAGGTTCGCCATCTAAAGGTTCCCCATCTAATGGTTCCCCATCCAGCAGCCCATCGGGATCTTCTAATCAGCAACCAACACAAACTAAATCATCAACACCGGCATCTTCTAGCCAGCAACCAACACAAACTAAATCATCAACACCGGCATCTTCTAGCCAGCAACCAAAACCAACTACATCAACACCGGCACCCAACAGCCCACCCATAACATCTACACCTAACCCAACCGACGGAACAACCTCAAATACAACTACTTCTGGCCAGTGTACCTACACCAATACTGGTGTACTAAATGTGTACCAAAATTTGGTACAGGCTGAAACGCTTGCAAAATCTAATGTTTCAGACTCTCAAACTGTTGATTGTACTGTTGAACTTGATTTTGAAGAAGAAAGACAAACAAAAAAATTAGAGAATGCTGACGAACGGGTGGCAAATTTTAATGAGCCGGTGTTGTCTCAATCTTCTAATAATTCGGCGTTAGTACAGGGAAGCCAAAACTCTATCACTGTCGATGTTTCAGCTTGTACCGATTCTTTGGTGTACAGAAAGCCCACAGATGAGTGTACTGAAATTCAAAACTCAACGCCTGGTATTGGGCTGGGGATGAATTTTGAGGCTGCTCTTGCGCGGGTGATTGAATATACTCTGGCCAATTCACCGAAGGCTATTACTGTAGTGATGGCTACTTTGACTTATGAGATGAATTTGGCTGTTTGGCAGCGTCTCAACCATCACCAGCGCCAGGGTTTAACTCGTATTGTGTTCAATTCGTTAAAGGAGTGCCAGATCCAAGAACAATTACAAAGTTTTGCTTGTCTGCCAGATGCGCTTAAGGTGGCTGCTTGGGCTTTGTTATCTGATAGTCAAAAACAGCGGCTTAAGAATTTACCCAAATGGGTTGCTGTTCCTAGCAATATGAACATTAAGGGGTTGTCGAAGTGGTTGGATGAGCTTGATTCTGTTGAGAATGGCCGGATTTTTGCTTCAAGTGATGCGATGGTTGAGTTCTATACCGGCATGGAATCTTGGTACAACAATCTGAGTGAGTACGCGCGCCACACTATTTATATATCTGGTTTTTGGGAACGAGCGAGTGCTGTTTTCAATGCTCGGATTTTTGATGATGTCCGCGATTGTCTGTTTCGTATCAGGCAGGTTGTTGGCACTCATATAGATCCCCAGATTATCTGGATAGAGAATTGCCGGTTGGTTGAGGTGCCTGCGCCTCCTTATCTCAATTTCTATAAGTTCGTTACTGCTGACGGCCAGATTATTAGCGTTGCCGGTGGTGATAGTTTTGAAGTGATGGAGGTGGACGCTTAATCAACCTGTGCCGGTGGGCCATTTATTTCTGATACCAGATTAAGCAAAATATTCCACAGGCTGTTCCAACAAGAACGTCTGCAATTTGCTGCTGCTTAGTTTTTGCTTTTTCTTCTGATAGCTAACGCTCTTGCCGTTTGTTTGTTTTATCTGTGACTGCTCTGAAAAACTTACCCAAACCTCTCATAAATAATCATTAACCCAGCCTAGCTTTTACAATGACGATGGTTGTTGTCCAAGGTAATGTTTTATTGAGTAAGTGTTGGCTAAATAACTCTTTAACTTTCTCAACTTCTTTTTTTGATAAAGTTTCAGCTAAACGTACTGCTAATGTAGGACGAGGAGAATTAGAAACGACAAACCACTTTTCTAGTAAACCCTGCGTTATATGCAAATTACTCTGGAAATGTTCTGTAAAAACTTCCACATTAAAACCAGCAGACAAAAAAGCTTCCTGCAAATCTTCCACGTCCCAATTCACCATTGCATCTGAAGAGTCTGCATAAATTGCTTCTTCCGCCGTTACCAACCGTTCGTACAAATCTCCATTGAATTGTTTGGGGTTTAGCCAACGATAAAGACGTTGGGTATGACGCGGTACGCTTTCCGCTAACACTAAAACACCTGATTTAGATAGCAATTTAGCTATTTCCTGTAAGTGGGCAGTTTTGTCGGGTTCTTGGGTTAGTACGTTGCGTCCGATAATGTAATCAAACTGTACATTAGGAGCTTCTGCTGTTATAACCTTGGGTAATTCGGTTAAAGTCGATGCCAGTACAAACGGACGCCTTAATTCTGGTAGTGCAGCTTCTTGTTCTTCTAATGCTGACGCTTCTTGAGCATTATGAACGCAAGCATAAACGCCCCCTTCTGGTACTTGGCGAACAGCCTCCCAAGTAAGTAAACCGCTACCTGCATTCAAGTCAAGTATTACATGATGTCGCTGGATTTGGGTCAAACTGAAAATACGATCCCGCACGGTTCCCAATTGTTCTCCCACTTGAGATAAAGTACGCTGTAACCATCGTTCGGTTGTTTTATCAGTCGTTCCATACGTCAATATTTCTGCCGGCGCTATCCCCACCCCTTCTACAGAAGCAGCTAATTGTGCTTCTCGACGACGCGCAACACCAGATGCAATTCCACCTTCAAATCCTTGTTGAGATGGCTGATAAAATACCTGCCCTTGTAAACTGGCGGGTAAATATTGTTGAGCTACCCAATGGTCTCGATAAGCGTGAGGATATAAATAACCAGCACCATGTCCGAATCCTTTTTTATCACGATTAGCATCTTTTAGATGATTGGGTACTTCTGCTTCTTTTTCTTTCTCAACTACCGATAAAGCATCAAAAAATCCCATCACGCTATTTGATTTTGCAGTATTTGCTAAATATAAGGTTGCTTGTGCTAAATGATAACGTCCTTCTGGCATTCCTACGCGGTCGAATGCTTCGGCACAAGCATTAACTACTACTACCGCATTGGGGTCTGCTAATCCTATATCTTCACTGGCTAATATCAACATCCGTCGAAATATGAAGCGGGGTTCTTCTCCTGCGTACACCATTTTGGCTAACCAGTACAATGCCGCATCTGGGTCGGAACCGCGTAAGCTTTTGATAAATGCACTGATGGTGTCAAAATGAGCATCTCCTTCTTTATCGTAGAGGACTGCTCTTTGTTGGATTGATTCTTCGGCAACGGCTAAGGTTATTAAAATAATCCCTTCTTTACCTGGTGGTGTAGTTTCTACGGCTAGTTCTAAAGCGTTGAGTAAAGAACGCGCATCACCATTAGCAACATTTACTAAGTGTTCTACAGCCTCTGGTTCCAATTTTACTTGTAGTTTGCCATATCCGCGTTCTGAATCATTGAGGGTTTGCTCAATAATTCCGTGTAAATCTTCATTGCCAAGAAGTTTGAGTTGGAAAATTCGAGAACGGCTAACGAGTGCTTTGTTTACTTCAAAGTAAGGATTTTCAGTGGTAGCGCCAATTAGGATAACTGTACCGTTTTCTACCCAAGGCAATAATGCGTCTTGTTGGGATTTATTAAACCGGTGAACTTCATCAATGAATAGAATAGTGCGTTGAGAGTGCTTTTTTTGTTTTTCTTGGGCTGTGGAAATGGCATCTCTGATTTCTTTGACTCCCGAAAGGACGGCATTGATGGCAATAAAGTGAGCTTTGGTGGTGTTGGCGATGATGCGGGCTAAGGTAGTCTTGCCAGTACCCGGTGGGCCAGAAAAGATGATTGATGACAGTTGATCGGCTTGGATGGCTCGGCGCAGTAAGCGTCCGGGGCCAATAATGTGATTTTGCCCGATGAATTCTTCCAGGTTGCGCGGTCGCATTCTGGCTGCTAGGGGTGCTTCGGTTAGAGTAAATTGGGTTTGGTTTTGAGGGAAAAAGTCCATAATTAAATCCTAGCTATTTTTCTTTGGCTTTAACCCAGTAAAAGAGATCGATTTTGGCCAATGTAAGCCACAATCATAAAAAAACAAACTTTATTGATTTAATACGTCGTCAATTTCTGATAGCTTTTGCTGTAAAACTTGCCTCAATTCTACTAATTGTTCGGGACTTGTAGAAACTATCACCGCTCTCGACAATTTTTCAACCCCCTTTACTATAGCCGTTACTTCTCTCGACTCAGAAACCTCTGGCTTAAGATACTTAGCTTTAATTTTTGCCACCAACTCCCGCGTCTTGGGAACCGTTAAATCCTGTTCGATAACTCGATTAGTTGCTTCAATCCTTTCCTTTTTAGCTTGACGTTCCGATATCTTCAAACTTTTAGCAGAGATAACTGTTAAAGCTAAAGCGTGCGCTCCTTTTAATCCCCGTTCTCGAATAGCTTTTTTTAAATCTTTTGGCAAAGATAACATTGGCATTAAGTTAGCTTTTACCGATGCCGGATTTAAAGCTAAATCCAATAGCGCTAAAAGTATTTTTTCTTCATTTTCATTCACTCCCAAAGATTTTATACCTTGCACCTGTGCCTCTGTGGTAGCAGTCACCAGCGCCGACAATTGATTAGCCTCGCCTGAACGTTCTAATCTCCGTAGCACCGTAGATAAGGTAGTTGGAATTTCTTCCACTCCCATCCCAGTTGAGGTAGTTAGTTCTTTAATAATAGCCTCAGCTTTATCCAAGGAATTAAGGTCTTCGTGATGGATAAACGTTAATAGTGCTTTGCGATGCAAATCTTCTGGCATCAATGCCTTCACAGCTCGCAAAGTTTTCCAGCCTAGTAATTTTGCCGCTGACCAGCGCCTTTGTCCATCCCACAACAAATAGCGCTCACCCTGTGTTATTACAATTATTGGTGCAATTTGACCGTCTTTTTCCATGCTACGAGCAATCGTTTGAATACTCTCAGAAGTTATTGTCTGACGAGGTTGATATAAATTAGGATCGATTGCATCTACAGCTATTTCTAGTTCCCCTTCCTCAGCTAACAATTCTTTTCTTAATTCTTCAATTTGCGGCTCTAGTTCAGGAGATTGGCTTGCCCTGAGTCTTTCTACTTCTGCTTGTAATTCAGCAATTCGTTGCGCTTGGTCAGTAGCTTGAATTGCATTAGTAAAACGGTCGCTGATTTTAGGAAGCTTTGCCATTATAGTTTTCCTTTCCGTACTAAAGTAACGATATCGTCAGCAATGGTCTTGAAGTCTTTACAAGCGGAATGCGCTGGTCGATATTTTTGTATGGGTAAGCCATTGGCTGACGCATTCTTAAATTCGGATGAATCTCGAATTTGAGGATATAGTTTCACTCTTAGTTGTTCGGCTACTTCTGGTAATTGCTGTAAATACTGACGGTGGATGGCACGAGTATTGTCATACAAACTGGGTATCAGCCCTAAAATTGGGGGATGGGGGTCGAGCATTAAATCATCAGCAATTCCAATCAGCCATTCTACTAAGTCAGCTACTCCCGAAACTGATTTCATCTCTAACTGAATGGGAACTAACAGTCCCGTACTAGCCGCAATGGCATTTTCACAGATTATTCCAATTGTCGCCGGGCAATCCAGAATAATTACATCGTGACGTAAAGGATAAGCTTTTAAGCGGTCTGCCAAAACATATTCACCCCGACGACGAATTACTAAGTCATTTGCTACTTGTGCCATACTGGGATGGCCCTGACAAACTTCTATATTGGGATTTGACCAAGCTTGAACTAATGGCCAATTGCCGTCAAAGTCTTTTCCAAGAACTTGCACTACAGAATTTTCAGCTTCTGCTGAAGGTAATCCGCAAAACACATCTAATGCTCTCTGGGGATCGAGGTCGATTAATGCTACTGTCTGACCTCTCTTGCATATCTCATAAGCTAGATGAACGGCTAGGGTTGTTTTGCCTACTCCACCTGCATTCGCTAAAATTCCAATGACTATTTTTTGATTTGACATAAGGTTGCTTGCACTGTCGAATTTTAATATACGACACTTTTAGCAACCGCTCATTGTCGAATTTTAAAATACGACTGATTGTAATGAGAGACGATATTACTATAATTCACTAGCTATAAGAGGTTCCGACTTTCGGATTTAGCGGTTTATTTATATCCAGATCCTTAGCCTCTCCCTCAACCACACTCCGATTTAAGCAAAAATCTATGGTTGTTTGGTTAATAATGGCCAAACCTTTCAACAGCAGTAAACCATTAACTGATTCTTGCTCTTGGATTTCTGGATGAACCCATGCTTCCACAACTGGCATCCCTCCCGATGTCTGCGCGAAAAATGCGATAAAATAGCTCATAACAAAAGCTGAGTATGCCCCCTGAAGTGGTGAATCACTTTTCAATGATGAGGAAATCCAGACTTGTACCCGTTGTGGTCAAGTGCATGATAAGCGGGGTGGTTCTCAATTGTTCCATTGTCCTGAGTGTGGTTTCACGCTACCGAGGGATTGGAATGGTGATGCACGGGATTCTCCTGAAAGCTGTGCGGGATACCGCCGCTATCACTTTTGAGGGTGATAGTGTTATGGTTGCATCATTCCGGGGATGCCCGGAATGATGCCGCGTAAATGTATCAGGTAAAATGATTTATCTAATTAAAGAGCCAGCTAGTCAAAAGCAAATTGAGGAAATGTTAGAAATCCTTGGCAGTTATATTAAACTAGCAGTAGACATTGAACGGGGAATTTTAGCTGGTGGTGGAGAACTTCACGCTGATTGCGAGGCTGTGTTGCTTGAAGACGGTAGTCTTCAAACATATATTTGGGGAGCAGATTGGTATCCGCTTACTCAAGAGGTAGGATATGAATCTCTAATCAATATCCGTCCTCGTCAGAACAACCGCTCAATGGAAATTCAAGATTCAGTAATTCGACAACAAGTTGCTGAGATCGTTCAACAGTTATTAGGAGGCTTATGAGAAATTGGAATGGTTTAAAAGAGCGTTATTTAAAAGATGAGCTACCGATTCGTTTAGGAAACTTAGCTTCTAATTTGACGCGAATAAAATCTCGTTGTCAAAATGTAGCAAATCGTGAGTTAGTTGAAAGTTTACTACAAGAAAGTAAACTTTTTATTGAATGGACAGCTAGAGATGCAGAGGTAGAAATAGCCGCCGAGTTAGTCGAATTACAAATTCAATTATCTTTATGGCACTACTGTATTGGCAGGATTTGGGATGATGGTTCTCAAAGGATGCTGTTTGCTGAACAAGCAAAAGTTTGGTCAGAGCGGGTGCTAACTTTGTCAGGTTTGTTGTCTGTAAGTTAAATAGGTATGGGAGCAATCGCTATCATTTAATTAAAAATATAAAAATAGCGAACCCTATATCAACAACTCAAGAATCCCCTAAAAACCCCTGGAGTTCCATCGGCGTCGCTAGATGTAATAGGGCCGACGAATCTATCAGGGCCACTAGATATTAAAGCACCAGCTTGTGCGGAAGGGCTGGTGAATCTAAAGAGGCCGATAAACGTAAAGAAGCCGATGTGACGCTCGTCGATGTTTTATCTCATGGCTATTTGAAGGCGACACAGACAAAATGTAGATTATCGGCACCCCAGAAAGACACCTGCCAGATATGGATGGAGTAAAGTCAAGGAATCGGTTAGCGCCTTTAGATGTTATCGAGCCGATGGGTGCACCAGTGGATATTTGAGACCAATGGATGCAGAATCGGCCAGTGAAATCATTAGTAAGCGAGAGAACGAACGCGATACTTTACTGCTAAAAATTCAACAACTAAAGAGCCAATTAAAAGCGCATTTCAATAGATCGCCACCTACCGACACCTATGGATTTATGCACTTACGGTGGATTTAAAAGAGCCGATTCTTGTAGTGGGCCGGTGGATGTTGAGGCCCTGGTGGATGTTCGGAGGCCGGTAGAGGTAGAATCGGCCTTCGTTTCAATTGGCTTTCTAGAGACCGAACCTAACCTTTTACTCACAAAAATTGAACCTATGAGCGAAAGTGTGTGTTAAAATGGAATAGTTAAACAATAAATACAAAAAAGTATGGACTACGGAACTATCAAATTTTTGAAGCCAGAAGAGTTTAAACGCTTTTGGGGAGTAAGACCAGAGACTTTTAAGCAGATGGTGAAAGTATTAAAAGAACACGAAAAATTTAAAAAAAAGTGGCCGACCTTCCAAATGTAGAGACGAACTGCGGCGAACGTCTCTACTTTAGAAAACCAACTTAAAATGACGCTAGAATATTTGAGAGAATACCGGATCTACTGACCTATAGGGCAAAGTTGGGGGGTAAATAAATCCAATGTTTATCGTATAATTACCAAAGTAGAAAAATGTTTAATTGAATTAGGATTGTTTAGACTGCCTGGAAAAAAAAGCCCTCTTAAATCAAGAGTTAGAGTGGGAAGTCGTAGTAGTTGATGTCACAGAAACTCCCATTGAACGTCCCAAAAAAAAACAAAAAAACTTTTACAGCGGTAAGAAAAAGAAGCATACATTAAAATATCAAATAGTAGTGGAGCAAAAAACATTCGTTAATTCTCTGCACTGCTGTAGGCAAGGGGAAAGGACATGATTTTTAAATATTTAAAAAAATAAAAATCAAGATAAATAAAAATATAAAAGGCCTAGCCGATAAAGGATATCAAGGGGTTATAAAAATTCATAAAAAGAGTCAAACTCCTCAGAAAAAGAAAAAAGGTCAAGACTTATCTGAAGAGCAAAAGATACAAAATAAAAAGCTGTCCTTATTAAGAATTGTTATTGAACACATTAATCGTAATCTGAAGATTTTTAAAATAATTTCATCCCGCTATAGAAATAGAAGAAAAAGATTTTTATTGCGTTTAAATTTGATAGCCGGTATTTATAATTATGAGTTTTCTTTGCCTAAAATTTGTTAATGATGGGGACTTTCGCTCATAGGTCTAGTCTCTTGACATCCCTATTTTACTGTATCCAGAAGGCCGGTTATAAGACACTAGCCTATTCTCTCGTTCTCCTCTACCAAAGCTTTGATATTTTAGCAAAGAAATGCGGAATTTTAAAAATAGTTTTGTTATTATTTAATATAGTAACGTTCAACTCAATTCCCTGAAAAATAGCGTGTGACAATTCCAACATCCTCCACTTCAGTCGATTACGCACTAAGACCTTACCAATCAGATTTGGTACAGCAAATATGGAAAGCTTGGGCAACCGGCCAGCGCCGCATTCTACTGGCGTTGCCTACTGGTGCTGGAAAAACCGTCCTCTTCAGCAGTGTAGCCCATGAATTTATTGCTAAACAACAACCCATCTTAGTAGTTGTTCACCGCGAAGAACTACTATTACAAGCATCTGAAAAATTAATGGCTGTCACCGGCCTGCCTGTAGGAATTATAAAAGCTGGTTATAAAGAAAATCGAGATTGCTTAATCCAAGTCGCTTCTGTTCAAACCCTACGCAATCGTAAATTCCCAAAAGCAGACCTCTTAATTTTAGACGAAGCCCACCATTCTGTTACCCAAAGTTGGACAAAACTTTTAGAACATTACTCTGATAGTTATATCTTGGGAGTTACAGCTACACCGGCTCGTAATGATGGGCAAGGTTTTAAATATCTCTATGATTTATTAATCACCGGCCCCACCGTTAGATGGCTAATTGAAAACGGATATCTGTCTGACTTTAAACTTTTTGCCGCCCCTCAAAAAATTAAAATTAAACGCCCCCGCAAGAATAACAAAGGACGAGATTACACCCAAGAAGAGCTAGAAAATGCCGTCAATACTTCGCTTGTTATGGGAGATATTATTGAATCATGGCGGCAATTTGCTCTAAATAAAAAAACGGTGATTTTTGCCGTTAGCGTTAAACACTCCCAAGGTATTGCTCAGGCTTTTAATGACGCCGGTATAAAAGCAGAACATCTGGATGGCGAAACTCCTTCAGAAGAACGTAAAGCTATCCTTGAAAGATTTAAGAGCGGTGAAACAATTGTACTATCCAATTGTGGCATCGTCAGCGAAGGTTTTGATGTACCAACGTTGGAAGCTGTACAAATTGTCCGACCTACTAAATCTCTAATTTTATGGTTGCAAATGATTGGCAGAAGTTTGCGGCCATCTCCTGGTAAAGAACACGCCATTTTGATAGACCATACGGAAAACTGGGCGTGCTTTGGTGCACCAGATCAGAGTTGGGGATGGAGTTTAGAACCAGTGTCTTTAGAAGAACAACGCTGGAATATTTCTTGCCCCAAATGTCATCATATTTTTAAACCACTTCCTCACGAACAAAAGCCAGTAAAATATGAGTGGGTTCCTAAGCATAAAGAATATCGAGCAATTGTTTTAATCACTTGTCCGAATTGCCAAGAAACTCTGGAAATGGAAAAATGGCTAGGGGATGGAGAGCCTCCTTTCCCCCGTATAGTTGGTAATGATCCTCTAGTTGAAATCCGTGAAATTCCTACAGATTGTGACTGGCAAGTTTTAGGGTACTTATATGATTTAGTGAATCGCCACAAAACTAAGAAAAAATTACCGAGGTTTGAAATCCTTGCTCAAAATTTAGTAGATGAATTCGGTGAGCGGGTTTTGGTACCGGAGTTAAGAGAATGCGCTTTATTCTACCTAAAAGATGAAGCAGTTGCTAACATAATGGCCCAAAGCTTTTATCAAGTAGTTCAAGAACAACGAGATAAATTAGCCAAGCAGGAAAACCGCCAAAGCCAACTAAATCAAGCGATTGCGGATTTTAGTGAGGCGCAGACTCCAGAAGACCTGGAAGAATGTTTCGCTATTTGGGAGTCGGTGTTTTTTCCATCTGAAATTTTTAATGCACTTTCTACAGAACAGCAACAACACATATATTATTTACAAAACTTGGGCCGACTCCAAAAGCTTGCCTCAGTAATTGCTGAAGCTTCTGATTGGAAAGAAGTTATCTCTATTCTAGCCAAAAACGCTGTTAAATTTGATACCTTATTACCTTATTTCTCGGATACTCAAAAAGAGAAGCTTTTAGAATATCGTGCGGCATGGCAAGAACAGCTTAATTTATTTAACAAAGGAAACCTCCCAAAATTTGCTACAACAAGTGAAGCATTAAAATACTGGAAATCGATTCAATTAGATAAAGAATATAAACCTTATTGGATTTATCATCAATTGCTAAAATATAAACAATCACCTTCCTTAGAAGACCTCAAAGAATGTGCCGTTCTGATGGGTTACTCTATCCGTTGGGCTTATCATAAGTGGGAAGAACTACAACCCCCTGAACCTGATTATGTTGAGCCTATCCAAGAAAAAAGCAGTTTTCAACTGGAAGTAGAGGTGGTAGATGTACCTGATGGACAAGGTTTAGATTCGGATGATAATTATGGCTGGGATGCCTTAGATGATGAGACTTATTCCTATGAATTAGAACGAGCAGAATGTGATCTGATATGGGAGAAGCGACAACAGGAAGAGTGGGGAACTGAATATGACTTTGGCGAAGATTAATTCCATTATTTCTAATGAAAATACTTCATGTCACTACATAAAACTATCGGGGGTAAAATGTAGCTAAAGAAACAAAGTATCCCGAATCGCAATCTGCTAGGACTGGCATCGGAAGATAACCGATCTGAACATTTAAGCCTCCTGTACGAAGTAAGAGAATTGATATCTTTCCCTGGAATTGCAGGATTTTCAAGATTTTTTCATGCTTTCTTTTTTTTAAATATTCCATCGGGTTTAAAATAATCCCTATAACCACTCTAGTAAAAGTATGAATATTTTTTCCAGCAAACCAAATAAGCTATTGTTAGCTTCGTTAACAATAGGCTGCTGCACCGGGATGCAAGTTTTAGGTAGTAGACCGGCTCTAGGAAAACCACATCTCTCAGTTACCGGCACCAAAGTAGAAACTTTAATAGCGCAATCGACAATCCCAATGACCATAAAGTCCGGTGGTTCAGAACGGGACGGTTTTGTTTTTCTTAGTTTAACGGTACCCGATCAAGATACGACTAAATCTGCTTATGGCGGACAGCTACGTTTGTATGATGTCCATATCGCTAAAATGTTTGAAGTCACTCATTTTTTATGCCGGCAATTCCCTTCAAACAGTTCTTTTAAAGGACATGAATGGCTTTATCGGGCAGACAATGGCCGAATTAATATGGGAGAATTCCGAATTACTTGCCAATTAGCTGCGGATATTGCCAATGCTTATGGTTTAGGTAAAGCAGAACTTACATCGATTGGCTTAGATACCGAGGGAGGGCCACCTCAATCCAGAACTGGTTTAGTTCCCACACTTAATATCACCGGCAACAAAATAAACCAATGGATGAATTTCACTCAAAGGTTCCAACCATTTAAAAGATAAAAAAAATACAATTTAATAAATCCTGCAATTAAATGAGGCAAAGAAAAGCTCTCCATAAACTCCAAAAGTTTTTCAAGGAAGTTTATAGATACACTTATTCTTCTCTTTGATTACAAAACGGCTATCATTAGCCAATTAACATTATTGAGTGTTGCAAAAATGCTACAATTAAAATTGTAAATAGACACATTTCTGATATATTCAGGCGGGGACTGTAATTCCCGTCTTTTCTATAATTTGGTTTAGCCTTACGCTTTCCTCAATAGTTTTTAGCTATAACTCTGCTAGTGCAAGCGAGAAGACCCCTTTTTCGCCCTGAATATCTGGGTTTGGCAAGTAGGAAGTTGTCAAAATCAACACCAAACTGGAAGTTGGACGAGATGCTTAACGCGGAAATTGAACCGCTAAAGAGCCAACTACAAACCCCCGCACGCTACACCGGCACCAAAGGATATTGCAGAGCCGACGAATGCAGGATCACTGTTGGATACACCGGCACCAAAGGATATTGCACGGCTGATGTATCTGCCAGGGCCGGTGGATGCGGCGCATCTCCCAGCGCCGGTGGATATTGCAAGGCCGGTGGGTGAGCAAGTGAATATTCGCGGGCCGATGGATGCTGTAACGCCGGTGGATGTTGCAAGGCTGGTGGGTGAGCGAGTGAATATTCGCGGGCCGATGGATGTTGTAAGGCCGCTGGATGTTGAGGGGCCGATGGGTACGGTGATGCAGGCGAATGTTGAGAGGCCGATGTCAGTGGATGCGGTGGGACATACGAGTGTTGGGAGGCCGATGTCAGTGGATGCGGTGGGACATACGAGTGTTGGGAGGCCGGTGGAACTCGCTTTAGGCCGTTGTCACACTATCAGCATTCCAGGCGAACACCGGCACTAAACTAGACATGGGCAAATTCTCGCACCGGCACCCAAAGCAAACACCGGCCCCCTCCCGTATCCCACCTACCGAACGAAACCTGGGCAATTTACCTTTGACCACCGGCTCCCCTCCACACTTGCCCAAACCAATGCCGACCACCGGCCCCCCAATTAATTTTCAAATAAAATGCCATCTACCACTGGAGTCACCGGCTTCGATGGATCTTATAGGGCTGCGGAATATTGAGGAGCGCTAGGATGTTGAAGGGCCGGTGGATGGTATGAGGCCGACGGATTGGTAAAAGCTGGTGGATACAGTGGCACAAGCGAATCTTCAGACACCGATGGATCTGCTGGATGGCTGGTAGATGTTGAGGTGTCCGGGGATGTTGGGGTGCCGGTGCAACGCTTGAAGGCCGGTGCAACGCTTGGATGCCGGTGCAACACTTGAAGGCCGGTGGAACGCTTGGAAATTTTTAAACTTATGGCTGTTTCAGGCCGACATAGAGAAAATGTACATCACCGGCCTCCCCGCCACCACCAGCAGCCAGAGACTTGGGGAACTTTACCGGCCTCCTTACCACCACCGGCCTCCCCGCTACCACAGACTTTACCGGCCTCCTCACCACCACCGGCCTCCCCGCTACCACAGACTTTACCGGCCTCCTCACCACCACCGGCCCCACCAACTTCACCGACTAAGCGAACCTCTTGTCGCCCGGTCAGAAACTTTACCTCTGTTTTGCTATAGTTTGAGATTTTCTTTATCCATATCTGTTCTTCTAGTCTGTATGATTTGCAGTCGTTAACCAGTGTTGTTCGCGTAAGCGCTGCCACGCCTTGCAAATATGTTCAGGTTTGAAGAGTTGACGTTTGCGTTCGCTCCATTGGTGTACTAGCAAAATCGCTTCGTTGCTATCTTCTGCTGCTTTTGGGTTTTCTTGAACAACCCAATGAGTTGTCGCTAACAACTCTATACCGTAAGGTGTTTCAAATCCAAAAATCAGATCGCCGACTCTTTGTAAACGTTCTTGCGCTTCTATATCTGTTGCTAAACATTTCTGTGCCGCATCTCTTCCTTCTGGCAATACATAAATTTCAGCACTCTGAGCTTTACTGCTACCATCACCATAACCACGAATATAATGGCCTTCCAAAAGCTCTAAAACTTTATTAAGGTTATGGGCGAATGGGCCATATTGTTGTTTCTCATATCGTAGTTTTAAAGGTTCTCCAGCTACTTGCAGAAAATAGGCGAGTTTTTGGATTTCTAATTTGGTTAGCTCATAACCTGGAATTCCATAAAGCTCTAAGAGGCAAATCAA
>NZ_JAMXEX010000035.1 GCF_025370775.1 Ancylothrix sp. D3o
CCGGTATTGGTAGTGGTAGTGGTGCCGGTGTTGGTTCCGGTATTGGTAGTGGTAGTGGTGCCGGTGTTGGTTCCGGTATTGGTAGTGGTAGTGGTGCCGGTGTTGGTTCCGGTATTGGTAGTGGTAGTGGTGCCGGTGTTGGTTCCGGTATTGGTAGTGGTAGTGGTGCCGGTGTTGGTTCCGGTATTGGTAGTGGTAGTGGTGCCGGTGTTGGTTCCGGTATTGGTAGTGGTAGTGGTGCCGGTGTTGGTTCCGGTGTGGGTGTGGGATTCACCGTTGCCGAAATCAGGAAGTTAAAGGGATTTTCATCCCCGTCGTTATTGGTAAATTCCAGATTGCCGCTGAAGGTGCCTGCTGTGGTGGTATCCACTTGCACACTCAAGGTAGCACTGGCGTTTGCGGCAATCGAGGTGGGGGAAGTGCCCACTAGAGTAAATCCGGCGGGTAGGTTGAGGGTTCCCAGAGTTAAGTCGGCAGTGCCGATATTGTTGATGGTGAAGGTTTTGCTGAGAGTGTCGCCGACAGTAGCGCTGCCGAAATTAAGAGCGGCGATGGTACCGTCAACAATATCGGTACTGCCATCTATTACTTGGATTTCGGGTGCTGGGCTAAAGTAGGTGCGAGTTAACTGTGTTGCAGCAATATTATTATTGCCGGCGCTATCTTGTGCCGAACCGGCAGGTAAGTCTACTGTGACTGCACCATCGTTGAGCGGAGTAACGGTGAAAGTGTAGGTGCTGCCGGTGCCACTGAAATTACTCAGGGTGCCATTGCTGATGCTGATATCTGCGTCGGTAAATTCGGTAACGTCTTCGTCGAAGCTGGCGGTGACGCTAAACGGAGCGTTGGTGGTAGTGGGAGAAGTTGAAGAAAGGGTGACGGTGGGTGGGGTTGTATCAATAGTGGTGAAGTTCCAAGCTGTTGCCCCACTTACTCCCGCGTAATTGTTGCCAACGACGTCTTTAATAGCACCGGCATCGATTTCAACATAGTATTCAGTCTTTTCTGCGAGGTCGTTGGTGGGGTTGATAGTGAGGGTGGTGCCGTTGAGCGCGATCTGCGGGGAAGTCACGTCAATGGTTTCCACCACTGAATTATCGGCTACTTTCTTGATGACAATATTGCCGATGCCTTTCTGCACGGCTTCGCTGAATTCACCCACCAAATTGCTGTCAACAGCAATCTTTATAGCATCGTCAACCGGGGTAATGATGCTTAGGCTCGGAGCAGCTTTGTCAATGTTATAAACTTCTGCGGTTGTAAAGTTGCCGTTGTTAATACCAATGCCACCCAAGGAACGGTTTTTGGTATTTTTAATGGTGTCGTTATCCATCAAATCTAAGCGTAATGTGCCGCTGCCCGTGCCGGTGTTGACTGTAACGGTGTAGCTCTTCGATGATGAGGTAGTGCTAGTTGTGGGAGTAGTTGTGGAGGTAGGAGTTGGATAGATACCAGGCATGGGATACATACCGGGCATGGGATAAATACCAGGCATGGGATACATCCCACCAGGCATGGGATACATCCCACCCAAAAAAGGATCGGTGGTTCCACTTGATGGGGCTACCTTGACGACATCAGTGATAGCTCCTCCCGTAATACCGTCGGTGGTTAAGCTAAAGTCATTTGCATCGACATTAGAGACGGCTTCGCTAAAAGTGATGGTGTAGCTAACGCTATTGGCGTTAGTGGGGTTGGTAGTGGCGCGGGTGATTGAGGTGACTGTAGGGAAAGTAAAGTCGCCATAAATATTGTTGTTATCACTGTTGGCAGTTGCGCCATTGGTTGCAGAATTACCACTGTATGTCACCCCTGATACTGCGGCCTCGGCATCTGTAAAGGCAAAAATTGCACCGGCTTTACCTTGACCGGACTCTTGAGAACCAGTACCGCCTGTACCCGCAGCACCACCTGTAGCTCTGTTGTTGGTAAAGATGCTGTCAGTTACCATCAAAGCGCCATTGCGGATAAAAATAGCACCTCCTAGTCCAGCGCCGCCGCCACCACCACTGTAGTAACCGCCACCGTTGCCAGCAAACGTTCCTGGTGAACCAAAGGCACCGCCTCCGCCGCCGCCGAAACCTCCCTTACCAATACCGCCAGAACCACCGGCACCGCCACCGCCGAAACCGCCGCTGCCGCCAAGGCTCCAGGCAGCACCGCCGCCGCCGCCAAAGTCGCCACCATCGCCACCTTCGTTGGCAGCCGCAGCGCCACCGGCACCGCCGCCGCCGCCGCCAATACCACCATCGCCGCCATAGCTGGTAGTCCCAATGCCGCCACCGCCGCCGCCGCCGCCGACTCCACCGCTAGTGCCGCCTTTAGTATTGCTATCCGTACCTTTGGTGGCAGCAGAGCCACCCAAGATTGTACCGCTGCCACTGCCACCGGTGCCTCCGTTGCCCTTGTCAATCCCACTCAAGCCGTTGCCGCTGAAGCCGCCACCGCCACCGCCACCGCCACCAGGGCCGGTACCGTTGCCGCCATTGCCACCATTCCCACTGAAGCCACCGCCACCGCCTCCACTGGGAAGACCGGAGGGGCTATCGTTCAGGCCGCCATTGCCACCATTGCCGCCAAAGCCGCCTCCACCGCCGCTACCGTATTTGTAGTCGATGACATTGCCACCATTGCCCCCTACAGCCTGGTTGTCAGAGAAGGTGACGTTGTTGATGTTAACAGTACCGCTTTGAATAAATAATGCCCCCCCAGCGCCGAGGCCTCCTCCTCCTCCGTTGCTACCGTTGCCGCCATCTCCACCTTTAGCGCGTCCACCTGAGAGGGTGAGGTTACTGAAGTTGACACTGCCTTGGTTGATAAAGAATAGGCGGACATCTCCGTTGTCGTTGATTCCATTGTTATTGGCATCGCCGCTGATCTTCAACAAGTCATGCCCCGGCCCCTGGATCGTCATGCTGTCATTAACGATTAATTGGGAGGTAAGGCGGATCGTTTGAGAAGTTTTAAATACTATGGGATTAAAGACAATGACATCTGCTCCAGAGAGTGCGTTGGCTTGGTTTATCGCTTCGCGCAATGAGCCTGCCCCACTGTCGTCGGTGTTCGTTACGGTGAAGGTATTGAGGGTGGGTGGTTTGCTGTTGTCTACCACTATGTCAAAGCTATCCTCGATAATCTTTCCCTGACTATCAGATGCCGTTACTTTGACAGTAAAAGTCCCCGGAAGGGGGGCAATGCCGCTAAGGACTCCAGTATTTTTATTGAGGCTTAAACCGCTGGGTAAACCTGTGGCACTGTAGTTGCTTAAAGTCTCGTTAATGTCGCCAAAGTGGCTGGCGAGATCGAGGGTGAAACCTTCCCCTGCTGTGATTGTCTGGTTGGTAATATCACTTTTAAGGTAAGGCGGGTTTTCTACGTTATATGACTCTAATTGAGGCGCAGGCAACTGATAGAGATTGCTAACGGATGTGGGAATTGTGCCTGTGAGTTGGTTATTGCTTAGGTCAAGTTTAGTCAAAATGCCGAAATTTCCTAACTCGGCAGGGATGGCTCCACTCAATTGGTTTTGACTTAAGTCGAGGAGGCCCAAACTGCTTAGATTTGCTAACTCGGCAGGGATGGCTCCACTCAATTGATTGCTTTTTAAAACCAGCCGGGACAAATTGCTAAGATTGCTCAACTCGACAGGGATGCCTCCGCTTAATTGGTTTTGAGTGAGGTCGAGGTTGGCTAATTTGCTGAGGTTTCCTAGTTCGGTAGGAATGGCTCCACTCAATTTATTGGAATTTAGATAGAGATCGTTCAAGTTGCTGAGTTTGCCTAGCTCGGCTGGAATGGCTCCACTCAGTTGATTGGAATATATGGAGAGCCAGTGCAAATTACTAAGATTGCCCAACTCAGCAGGAATAGAAGTTAGGAAGTTGTTATGCAAATGGAGGGATTGGAGGTTGCTGAGTTTGCCTAGCTCGGCTGGGATGGCTCCACTCAGTTGATTGGAATTTAGGTAGAGCTCGTACAAATTATTAAGATTGCCTAGCTCTGCCGGGATGGTTCCGCCCAATCGATTGCCACCCAAATTAAGCGATTGTAAATTGCTGAGATTTCCGAGTTGAGAGGGAATGGCTCCTGTAAGTTGGTTTCCATACAGGTAAACGTATCCCAACTGGCTGAGGTTGCCTATTTCGGCAGGTATTGAGCCAACTAGATTATTTTGGAGTAGATGTAGGGTTGTAACTCGATCTCCCACTACCTGCACGCCATGCCAAGTTGCTACTTTAGATGCTGCGGGGGGTGTGGTGCTGCTGAAATCCCAGTTTGTTTTGTTGGTCCAATTGTTTCCGTTTGTGCTTTCGTAGAAAGCTTTCAAGGCTGCATAGTCGTCGGGATGGAGAAGAATTTCTTTGTTGTAGGTTATTTGGTTATCGCTGCTGGTACTGGCGGTACTGGTATTTCCTGCTATGTCGGCGGTTGCATCGGCCTTCACGGCTGCGGTGACTGTGCCGCTAACAGTCATGCCACTGACGGCAACATTATAGGTGCTGCCGCTTCCTGTGACGGTGGCTGTGGTGGCACCGGCAGTACCCCCCAGAGTGATGTCGCTGTCGTCAAAGCCTGTGACGGCTTCGGAGAAAACAACAGCAAAGTTGACGGTTGAGCCGGTAGTGGGGTCAAGCTGTCCCACATTTTGATTAATTGTGACAGTCGGGGCTGTGCTATCAATGGTAACTGTAAAGGGGGCAGACGGGCTGCTGGTTGTATTGGTGACGTCGGTGGCTGTGGCTGTGAAGTTGTATGTGCGGTTCGCTAATGTTGTGCCGGTGTAGTCAAATGTCCAATTGCCGGAGGAGTCTGCGGTGACAGTGCCAATGTTTGTACCTTCGTTGAAGAGGGTAACGGTGCTGTTGGCTTCGGCTGTGCCGGCAAAAATTAGGGTGGGGTTGTTTGTGATGCCGTCGTTTGCTGTGCCGGTGTCATTACTAATGCTGCTAATGATTGGGGCGTTTGGGGCAAAAATTCCTTTGTAAGTTTCCATGACTTCGGCTGAAAATGGCAAGGAGGTTTCGATCACGCCTGTTGTTTTTTCGAGTTCCCAATCTCCTCCTAAACTTTTATTGCCCGTCAAGTTCTCGGAAGCTGCCACATCAGCGCCGGTTATTTCACTTAATCTTTTAATAAATGTGATGCCGATTTCTCCGGCTGCTACATCACACCCATATAGCAATATATCTGCATTTTCTGTTAGAGAATTCTGCCATTTTTCTATGTCGCTGGCGTAAAGTTCAAGGTTGCTGTTGTTGAGGTTTGTGCTTCCAAGTTGCAGGCTGCCGCTGCTGCCATGCGACAGAATATGAATTGCTTCTAGATCGGTGAGGTTTTCTAGTTTTTGCCCTATTTGTTTAATTCCATCACTTTTTGCATCTAATATAACTATTTCGCTATTTGAATCAACCCCTTCGATCAGAGTTTGATAGTTTTCTACGTTGGAATCTACGAAAATTATTTGCTTAGTCATAAGAGTAGGTTTGGGTCTGTGATGGTTAATTTTTAAAACACGAGAAAATTAGCGGCTAATGAAGAAAAAGGTAAAATCTTTTCGCTTCACAATTACGCGCTTGCGTGATGTCCCTTGTTGAGGTCGGGGAATGCTTTAAATGGATATCAATTGAAGCACTTGCCTGTTTGTATTTTGGGGATTTAGTCAAGATTGCTCAAAAATACTACTTTTGGCAGATGCAGATTTTGTAATTCACCCTATTGCTGCTTAAAGCATAATCCTAAAGATAGACTTATGTCAAACGATTTTACCTCTTTTGGTAGAAAATTACCAAAAATTTACAAAAGGGGGTGAGTTGATAAAGTTCTAATAAACCAGGCTTTTTTCATTAAAGAGAACAGCTATTGTTGGGGCTGTTATTAAATACAACCGCAGGAAAATTACCCCTATCAAGCTAACTTTTTAATTAATAAAAGTTGAGCCGGCAATAAGGGACTGTTTGGCCGGTGGGCCTATGATTATTGAGGACGAAAGCAAATATCTCTCTCGCTTTTTTTAGGTGGGAGATGTGCTTGTCAACGCCCACTCATACTTTTACATGGCTGGGGGAGGGTGGGATGTCGGAATTGTCGGATCTTTTTGTCGGAATTGTCGGATCTTTGCGAAAATCCATTGTTGGGGCCAGAAAAACTATGATTATACTGATATTTCATAGACTCCTAGTTTAGGCAGCATCCCGTTTTTATAATGTAGTGTGGCATCGGGCCCATAATCTCCATGTCCCTAATGTAGGGGCCGTGCCTTTGTGCCGGTCTGCCGATGCTTTGTTGGGGTGTGAGTCTACCAAATCAAACATTTTGCTTTTTAATACTCTTCCCTATGACTTTTGAAGAAGCGCTCAAAATTATTGAAGAAACGCTCGCCACCAAAACAGAGACGGAACTAACGACGCCAGAAAAACAAATTCTCAAAGCTGCCTGGGATAATGAAACGTATGTTAGCGTGGCCGAAAGCTTATATTTAAGTGTTGGTCATGTTAGAGATTTGGCTTCGCTGTTATGGCAGAGGCTATCTGATGCGTTTGGCGAAAAATTGATTAAAAATAATTTTCGTTATGTGCTTAGACAAAGGGCAAAACTTTCGGTTGAGGCTGATGTTTGGGAAGAATACAATTTCGATGATCTGGAAAACCAAAAAGGGACTATTTTAATTGTGGATGATTTGGTAGATAATTTGCGTTTTTTATCTGAGGTTCTGACGAAGCAGGGCTACAAAGTTCGCAGTGTAACAAATGGTGCAATGGCTTTAAAAACCGTTAGCAATAACCGGCCCGATATTATTCTGCTTGATATTAAAATGCCTGTGATGGATGGTTATCAAGTCTGCGAAGCTTTGAAGTCGTCGGAGGAAACCTCGGATATCCCTGTGATTTTTTTAAGTGCTTTAGATGAAGTGGTGGATAAAGTTAAAGCGTTTCAAGTGGGGGGAGTTGATTATATTATTAAACCTTTTCACCCTAAAGAAATAATTGCTCGCATTGAAACTCACCTAACGATACAACAGCAAAAATCTCAATTGAAACAGCAAATTGAAAAACATCAACAAACGGCAGAGATTCTTTATCAATCTCGTTCTTTACTGGCGAGTTTGTTAAATAGTTCCCCGGATGGAATTATGGGTTTGCAACCGGTTAAGGATATGCTGACAGAAGAAATTAATAATTTTCGCTGTTTGGTGATTAATCCTGCTTTTGCTAAATTTTTAGGTAAAAAACGAGAGGATTTTGTGGGGGATGGGGTGATGAAAAAGGAATTGAATAAACTTTACCCCCGGTTGTTTGATGTACTGGTGGAGGTTTTTGAGACGGGAGAATCTTTTGAGGAAAAGTTGTGTTTAAAAAAAGAAGGGATGAAAAAAAGTTATAGGTTTGTGGCGGTTAAATTTGGAGATGGGGTTTCATTGACTATTCGGGATCTTGCTCCAATTTAGGAGAAACCTCTCCTCTAAAAGGATAGAGGAGGGGAGGTAATTTTGGAAAAATGGTACTTTTTTTTAATTCAAATATTTTCTATAAATTCGAGGATTTTTTCAAATTTAAAATCATGCGCCCAATCTCTGAGGATCTCAATTTCATCTACCTGATGGGGGATTTCTTTTATAAGTTGCAAAACCCATTCATAATCGGCATCTAAGGCTGCGTTATGTAATTTTTCTAGCCAAGTTTTAGGCAGACCGGCCATTATTTCTTTTAAATTTCCTTTGTTGACGGGCTGAGAAGGAGTGGAGATTAGGAGTTTTTCTTTATATATATACTTCACTTTTAAATATTTTTCGATCATTTCAAATATGCTGTTTTCTTCAAAAGGTTTGGAGACAAAATCATCACATCCAGAGGATAAAATAATGGCAATTTCGTCTGACAAACTGCTGGCGGTAACGGCAATTATAGGGGTGGATTGTCCTTTAATGGTACTTTTAATTTGCTTAGTGGCTTGGTAGCCATCCATTACGGGCATTCTCATGTCCATCCAAATTAAATGCGGTTCCCAAGTGTTCCAAATTTCTAGGGCTTCTTGACCGTTTTTTGCTGTTTGGACTTCAAAACCTATGGGTTGAAGAATTTTCAGTAAAAGTTGCCGGTTGTAATCATTATCATCGACGACAAGGAGGCGGTATTGCGGTTGATTTTCTGCAAGAGAAATAACGCATCGGTGTTGTTCGGGAAGGGGGATTTGATGGGAATTAATTATGGTTACTGGTAGGTCAAATATAAAGCTGGTGCCGGTGGTTGGAGGCTGATTTAATTGTGTAATTGGCTTGCCTGGGGTATAAATAAAACCGGCACTGCTGACGCTAATTTCTCCCCCCATTAAGTGGACAAATTGAGAGCTAATGGTTAATCCTAGGCCGGTGCCTTCTGATACTTTTTGACCAGAGGCTGTTTGCTCAAAAGGTTTAAATACATTTTCTAATTCTTGGGGGGCAATACCAACGCCGGTATCTTTAATTTCAAAGCTAATTCGGCATTGGGTGGGGGTTTCTTCGGTTGTTTGTACATTGACGGAGACGCTGCCAGAATTGGTAAATTTTATGGCATTACTGAGGAGGTTAATTAGCACTTGTTTTAGTTTTACTTGATCGGTGCAGATATATTGAGGAACAGAAGGGGCGCATTCAATTTCTAAGCGTAAGTCTTTAGTGTTGGCTTTTAAATTAAACATATCTTTAACCTCGTTTAATAAGTGAAAGAGGTCAAAGTTTTTTTCTGCTACCGTCATTTTACCGGCTTCAATTTTTGAAACATCAAGTATCTGATTAATTAATGTCAGTAAATGATTGCCGCTGCGGCGGATAATATGGAGGTCTTCAATTTGTTCTTTTGAGAGATTTGAGGCTTCGCTTAAAAGGTGAGAAAAGCCAAGAATAGCATTAAGAGGAGTGCGTAATTCATGGCTCATATTGGCAAGAAATGCGCTTTTGGCACGGTTGGCGGCTTCGGCTGCTTGTTTGGCTCTTTCGAGTTCACCTGCTACTTTTTTGCGTTCGATAATTTCTTGCTCTAAACTAATATTTTCGATTAGGGTTTTTTCGGCTTGTTTGCGTTGGGTAATATCTTGGAATGCCCCAATTGCATATTCTACGTTGCCGGCTTCATCAAAAATGGGGGTACAGGTAATTTCTAAAGGTATAATTTGTTCACCTTGGTGCAATTCTATGTCATCTGCTGCTGCTTGGAAGCCTTGAAGAGAGCGCACAAGAGGCAGTTCTTTTAGGGGATAGGTTTGGCCGGTTCCTGCTCGATAAAGAGGGCGATTATCTGATATCTCTTTTAGCAAATCTGGCGGTAGTCCTTGAAGATTTACTAGCTGTTTGGAGACGGTATTTTCGTAGATTACTTTTCCTGTGGCATTATGGACAACAATGCCAAGGGGTATAGCATTAAAGAATTTATTGAGGCGATTTTGATTTTCATTAACTTGAGCATAAAGTCGGGCGTTTTTTAAGGAAATTGCGGCTTGAATTGATAAAAATTGAATGACTTGTAGCCGGTCAGTTGTAAAGACTCCGGGGGCGAGATTATTTTCTAGGTAAATAATACCAATCAATTGCCCTTGATTGAGCAGAGGAGCGCAAAGAATTGATTTTATTTGCTGTGTATTGATATAAGTATCGTGAATAAATTTGCCTTCAGCGGCGGCATTCATTTCTATGATTCCTTTTCGCGTTCTTTCGACATAGTTAATAATCGATAAAGGCACTAAGTTTTCAAGGGGAGTTGTGGGACAATTTGTTTGGGTTGTTGAGTTGACAGCAGCGGCAGCTTCTAGGCGTAATTCTCCTTGGGCTTCGAGGATTAAGTAGCCGGTTTCAGCACCAGAGTTTTCTAGCAAAATTTTCATTAAAGTTGCCAAGAGTTTATCGAGTTCAATTTCACTGGCAATTGCTTGAGATGCTTTCATTAATGTGGCAAAATCTATAATTTCTCCGCCATTTTGGCTAAAGCTATTAGGCACACTTTGGCGCGTATCTATAAAAGTGGAAGCGTTGGTAAAACGCTTTAAAAATTGGGGATATTGTCGTACTAATTCTTCAAGTTTTGCAGTTGCACCCCACCGCCAATAGCAGTGATAAGCATCGGTGAAGTAAACTTGAGCAATTTTGTCTTTTCCCCATGCTAAATAGAATTTGCCGGCAAGTTCGTTTGCTAAGGCTTCTTCGTTGAGATATTCATTTTTTTTTGCTAATTTAATAGCGTTGTCATAATACTCTATTGCTAAGGTGTTGTTGCCTAAGACTCTGTGCTTTTCGGCTTCGACTAAGTAATATTTATGCAGATGTGTCATGGGGGCAAATTTTGCCCATTTTCTTATGTTTTTTTGGTTGGCTTTTACTTTGCGGATGATTTGTTTTTGTTCGGTTTGAGAAGCTTCTGAATAAATGGCAAGATGCGCTAAAGAATTGTAGAAATGAGATAAAGGAATTGTCCCTGGCGCACTGTCGATATATTTTTCTACCTGCTTGGCGTTTTCCAAGGCTTGCGAGTAGTTTTGAAAAAAATAACAGAGAAAAAATTTGTAAAAATACACGGCATGACAAATATTTTTTGCCTTGGCTTTTTGATGCACCGGCAACATTTTTACTTCGTCATAACTCTCGCCAATTAAATGATATTTATCTTCACACCGGCCCATCAAATTTAAGACAAGTTGGCGATTAAGAATGTTATAATAAAAGGCTGATTCTTGCTTAAGCTGGCTGATTACTTTACTATACATTGCCATTTCTTCTTCAACTTTTGATAAGTCTTTCCCCAGCACATAGGAATGATAGCCGTAAACGCACGCAGAATAAGCCGCATATTCTAAGTCTCCTGTTTCTAATCCTATGGTGTAAGCTTCCAGCAAGGGTTTTAAGGTTTCTTTGAGATGTTCTTTCCAATGTTTAACAAAGTAATTAACGATAAATATTGTCTTAGCTCTAAATTTTTTGTCGTTGAATTTATCGCCGACTTTAAGCGCAAGTTGTCCAAATTGATAGCCGGTTTCTATATCTCCAATAGCTTCGCTACAAAGAATCAAACCATAGGTTGCATAGGCATAGCCAGACATGGCAGTATTGCCGTATTTGAGGGAGAGATTGACTTGTTTTAAGACGATTAAGGGCAAGAGTTCCGGTGTCGATAAATACGTTGCCGAAGAAACACCCGACAAAATACGCATCGCTGCTAATTTGTTGGGATCTGTCATCACCGGCAAATCAATTAAATTAGCAATTTTCTTGCCGACTAACTTTAATTTTGTCTTCCCTAGTTCATAGATAATATCTAACTTCGTGGGCGAATCTGTCAATTTAATCCCTAAATTATTTAAGACCGATAAAGCAATTTTTATCCCTTGTGTGGGGTTATTTTGGGCGATACAGCCTTGAATTTTAATTTCATAAATTTTTATTTTCTCTAAGAAAGTTTTGGCGTGGCTTTGTACCACCGCTACCAATTCTTCCATGTCTGAAAAGTTACCACTCAAACTTGCAGCCTCGGCGGCTTCTTCATACATTTCTAAACTCAGCTTATATTGAGAAACCCAGCTATTTTTACTCAGACAATTGATGCCAATTTTTAAATAATTCCAGGCCGGTTGCCATGCTGCGGAGGCTTTGGCTTTTTTACCCGCCATCAAATTTAATTCCGCTAGTTTATCTTTTTCTAATTGAGGCAAATTTATCCAACCATTTTCATTGCCGAAGTTGAGATGCTTAACAATCTCAAAAATCTCGTGTGTAAGTTGCTGTGGCGCTGTTTTTTCTAACAAGCTTTTTCCAATTTTCCAGTGCAGAGTTTGTTTTTGATCCCCCGGAATTAACGAGTAAGCAGCTTGCTGGATGCGATCATGGGCAAATTTATAACAAATTTTCACTTTCTGCAAGTCTCTGTCAGTTTTGAGAAATTTGTAATCTTCTCCAACTGTTAAAATAAGTCCTGCTTCTATCACTTCCCCTAATTCATCGGCTGTTTCTTTTTGCCCTTTATTTTGAAGCCATGACAGGGTTTCTAAGCAAAATTGATTGCCAATACAAGCCGCAAGCTGTAAAGTTTTCTGCGCTTCCTCCGATAAACTTTGAATTTTATTTGCCATTAATTCCACAACATTCTCAGTCAAGTTTCTTGTCTTAATCTTCTCTAAATCCCAACTCCAACCTCCGATTTTATTATCAAATATGAGTAATTTTTCTCTATAAAGAGATTTCAAAAATTCTTTGATAAAAAAAGGATTTCCCTGGGTTTTTTGCGAAATTAACTCTACTAAGGCTAATTGTTGAGACTCCCTACCTTCGCATTTCAGCGTATCGGTAATTAATTGCTCAGTTTGGCTTAAGCTCAGCGGCGACAGAGCCAGATTATTAACAACAACTCCCGCCTCTTTAATATCTGATAAAATCCGCATTAACGGATCAGTTGCACTGACTTCGTTATTTCGATAAGCACCAATTAAAAGCAGATTTTGGGTGTGAGGATTGGTAATAAGAGCCTCGATCAGTTGCAATGTGGCGCTGTCTGCCCATTGCAGATCGTCGAGAAATATCACCAGCGGATGCTGTGGTTTACAAAACACTTGGATAAAGTTTTGAAATACTAAATTAAATCGGTTTGTTGCTTCCGTTGCCGATAATTCAGGAACCGCTGGCTGGGGGCCAATAATTAATTCTAATTCCGGCAGCAAATCGATAATAACTTGGCCGTTGTTGGCTAAGGCTGCTGATATCTTTTTTCCCCATTCTTGTAATAAAAAAGCCTTTTCACTGAGCAATTGTTGAATCAAGTTTTGGCAAGCTGTCATCAATGCTTGATAAGGAATATCGCGGTGTAAATGGTCAAATTTTCCTGAAACAAAATAGCCACGTTTTTGAGTAATGAATTTATAAAGTTCTTGGACTATGGCTGTTTTTCCAATACCAGAGTATCCAGAAATCATCATTACTTCTGTTGCGTTTTTCCCCTCTTTTATGTCATTGCCAGAGGCGACGCGATTCTCTTTCAAAGACGCTACGCGAGCAAAGGCTGTTAATAAGCTTTCTATTTGCGTTTCTCTGCCGTACAATTTTTGGGGGATTTGTAATTGCCTAGAAATGTCTTGTTTTGCCAGCGGAAATATTTTGATTTCGCCTTTCTTCAATTGTGCCAGACAAGTTTCTAAATCTGCTTTTATTCCCCACGTTGTTTGATATCTATTTTCGGGGCTTTTTGCCATTAATTTCAGGACAATCTCGGAAAGTGGTAAGGGAATTTCTGGATTAATTTCTTGTAGTGGAAGCGGTTGTTTGGCAATATGAGAGTGTATTAATTCTAGTGCATCTTCTGAGTCAAAAGGTAGTTGCTTGGTTAGCCATTCATAAAGGCTTACTCCCAAAGAATAAAAATCTGTGCGATAATCAAGGAAAAAATTCATTCGTCCTGTTTGTTCGGGAGACATATAGGCGAATGTTCCTTCTAATAAATTGGGGTTTTTGAAGGTCGGATTTTCTCTCAACAATGATGTTGAAATTCCCAAGTCTATCAGTTTTAATTGGCCTGTTTCAGGGTTAAAAACTATATTCGATAAATTAATGTCTTTGTGAATAATATTGTTTTTATGAATTGCGCCTAAAGCTTCGGTGGCTTTCAAGGCAATTAAAAGTGATTCTTTTAAAGAAAATTCCCGGTTTTCTAACAAATATTTTAAAGAAAAACCGCCAAAATCTTCCAATAACATCACTTGCGTGTTATTAGATTTTACTAAATCATAGGCTTTGATAACTTTTTCTAAGTTGAGGCTGCGAGTTATTTCATATTCATACTGATAGCGGTAAAGTTCAACCGGTGAGGGATAATCTTCTTTGAGGGCTTTTAATATCAAAGGATGTTTATTTGTGGTGCGAATTGCTCGATAAACCACCGAGTTTGCACTTTCATAAATTTGCTCAATAATTTTAATATCTGGCAGATTAATCATATTCATCTGAACACCACCAAGGAGAAATTATCGTTTTTTTTGGATCTCAAATACTTTTTCACCCAAGAAACTGTAGAAACAGCTAAAAAAACCTGACTTCTTAGAGAAATCAGGTTGTTAAATCCTAACAAATGCTCAAAATTAACGGCCTATTCCTGTATAACGGAAACCGGCTGCTTGCATTTGTTTAGGATCAAGGAAATTGCGACCATCAATCATCACGGCATTATTCATTAATTTCGCCATTTTTGGATAATCTAAATGACGGAATTGTTGCCACTCGGTAATCACAACCAAGGCATCACAACCATCGGCTAAACGTTCGGCATCGGTTTCTACAAACACACCAGATAAGCCATGACGCAGGCCGGTTTGAGAGACAACTGGATCATAAGCTTTAACCTTTGCACCAAGGCGGTTTAACTGTTCAATAATATTAAGGGCCGGTGCATCGCGCATATCATCGGTATCCGGTTTAAAAGTTAACCCCAATAAACCCACCGTTTTGCCTTTTAAAATCTTAAGTTCGTGTTGCAATTTTTCAATGACAATTTGCCGCTGACGTTGGTTAACTTCCACCGCAGCTTTCAGCAAATGAGCATCATAGCCATAGTCATCAGCAGTATGAACTAATGCTGACACATCCTTGGGAAAACAAGAACCTCCCCAACCAATACCAGCATTTAAAAATTTCTGGCCAATACGCGAATCTAAACCCATGCCTCTTGCCACTTGCACCACATCTGCACCCATGCGGTCACAAATATTTGCTACTTCGTTAATAAAGCTGATTTTGGTAGCCAAAAACGCATTAGCAGCATATTTAATCATTTCTGCCGAACTCAAATCTGTCACCACTACCGGCACCGCAGGTAAGCTTTGATCTTCGGCATATTTCCGCTCAATAATTGGCGTGTAAAGTTCCTGCATCATGGCGATGGCTTTGGAATTATTACCGCCCAAAACAATGCGATCTGGGTTAAAAGTATCATAGACGGCAGACCCTTCGCGTAAAAATTCTGGGTTGCTGACTACATCAAATTTTACGCCAATTTTTTTAGCGACTTCTTCACCAGAAGCACCGCCATTGCCGACAGTTTCCCGTTCTTTTATGCCATCTAAAACAATCCGTCGTACCCAGTCCCCGGAACCAATGGGAACGGTCGATTTATTAACGATGACTTTATAATCGCCTTCTAGGTGAGCACCTATGCCTTTGGCAACGGCTTCAACGTAACGAGTATCGCTTTCGCCATTGGCTAAAGCAGGGGTACCAACAGCGATAAATAGGATGTCTCCATGTGCTACACCGGCGGCTAAATCGGAGGTAAATTCTAAGTTACCGCTGGCGGTCGCTGACTGCATGATTTCTGATAAGCCTGGTTCAAATATCGGCGACTGACCGGCTTTCATTAGCTGAACTTTGGCTTCGTTGTTGTCTACACAAATAACGTGGTGGCCGATGTGGGCCAAGCAAGTGCCGGTGACTAAGCCGACGTATCCGGTACCAATGACACAAACGCGCATAAATCTTTTTCCTGTTTTTTCTTTTTTATCTAACTCAGAGGCTCTGTGTTTAGTGTTCCCCAAATTTTGGCGAATAACTAATGGGCAGTGATCCGAGAGCGAAAATCCTCAATTGTCAGCTTTAAGCCTTCATCAAGCGGGACGGTTGGCTCCCATCCCAGCCATGTTTTAGCACGAGTGATATCCGGTTGTCGCTGTTTTGGATCATCTTGCGGTAAGGGTTTGAAAATAATTTCAGCATCGGGGTTAACCATACCCTGAATTTTTTGCGCCAGTTCTAAAATAGTATATTCCCCCGGATTGCCTAAATTCACCGGCCCGATGTGCTCGCCATTCATCAAACGCATCAGCCCTTCCACAAGATCCGACACATAACAAAAACTGCGAGTTTGCGAACCATCGCCATAAACTGTGAGGGGAATACCGCGCAAAGATTGGACAATAAAATTACTTACAACCCGCCCATCATTTTCTAACATCCGGGGGCCATAGGTGTTAAAAATGCGAGCAACGCGAATATCAACATTATTTTGGCGGTGATAATCAAAACACAAAGTTTCGGCAACTCGCTTGCCTTCGTCATAACATGATCTGATCCCAATTGTATTAACATTTCCCCAATACTCCTCTGTTTGGGGATGAATATTTGGATCGCCATAAATTTCTGAAGTAGAAGCCATCAAAAGCCTAGCCTTAACCCGCTTAGCCAAACCCAACATATTCATAGTCCCCATAAAACTTGTTTTCACAGTTTTAACAGGATTATATTGATAATGAACCGGCGAAGCGGGACAAGCCAAATGATAAATCTGGTCAACTTCCAAACGAATAGGCTCAGTAATATCGTGACGAATAAACTCAAAAAAAGGACTATCCATCCACTTAAGAATATTCCGCTTATGGCCGGTATAAAAATTATCCAAACAGATAACATCATGCCCATCAGCCATCAGCCGGTCAATCAAATGAGAACCAATAAACCCAGCCCCACCCGTAACTAAAATCCGCATTTTTCTTAACTCCAACTACTTAAACAAAACAAAACAACCCATCCAAAAAATCCTAACATCCCCACCCAGAAATATCCGCATTTATCTGCGTTCATCTGTAGTGGGGCAGGCATCCTGCCTGCCTTACATCTGCGGTTAAAAAACCCCTTCTTCGCAACCCACCCTAAACCCAAACCAATAAAACCATAACAAAAACTGCGCCTGAAACAACCCCTCAGACGCAGAATGTATCAAAACTTCAAAAAATCAACCCTTATCCAACTTCAAAACAGCCATAAAAGCCTCCTGCGGGACATCTACCGTCCCCACCGACTTCATGCGTTTTTTACCCTTAGCTTGCTTTTGCAGCAATTTCTTCTTACGAGAAATATCACCCCCATAGCATTTTGCCAGAACATCCTTTCGTAAAGCAGGAATATGTTCGCTGGCTACAATTCGGGAACCAATCGAAGCTTGAATAGGAACCTTAAACTGGTGACGGGGAATCAATTCTTTTAACTTTTCCACCAAACCACGACCAACAGCATAAGCCTTATCGCGGTGAACAATCATTGCCAAAGCATCCACAGGATCGCTATTAATCATAATATCGAGTTTCACCAAAGGATTCTCTCGATATCCGATTAAATGATACTCCATACTTGCATAGCCCCGCGAGCGCGATTTCATTTGGTCGAAAAAGTCAGTTACAACTTCTGCGAGGGGAAGTTCATAAACTAAAGTGGTGCGATCTGTGGTGAGATATTTCATATCTTTAAATACCCCCCGTCGCGTCTGGCTTAATTCCATCAGAGCCCCAACGTAGGTTTCTGGGGTGATAATTTCTACTCTGACAAAAGGTTCTTCGATTTTTTCTCGGTGGTTGGGTTCTGGGAGATGGCTGGGGTTATCTACCATGATAATTTCCCCGTTATTTGTTGTCACTTGATAGACCACCGAAGGGGCTGTGACAATCAAATCTAAATTGTATTCTCGTTCGAGACGTTCTTGGACAATTTCCATGTGCAACAGTCCCAAAAACCCACAACGGAAACCAAAACCCATCGCGCTTGAGGTTTCGGGTTCGTATTTGAGGGCGGCGTCATTTAATCTTAACTTTTCTAATGCTTCGCGCAGGTCGGGAAATTGGTCTGCATCGATGGGAAATAGGCCGCAAAACACCATTGGTTTTGCTTCGGTGTAGCCGGGGAGGGGTTCAGTAGCTTTGGCTTTGGCTAGGGTAATGGTATCGCCAACGCGGGCATCTTGGACGGCTTTGATAGCGGCACCGAGATAACCAACTTCACCGGCATGAAGTTCGTTAACTTGTTTTTGGGTGGGTGCCAAAATTCCTAACTCGTCAATTTCGTATTCTTTACCAGATGCCATTAAGTGGATACGGTCGCCTTTTTTGACGGTGCCATCCATGACGCGGAAATAAACGATGACTCCGCGATAGCTGTCATAATAGCTATCAAAAATTAGGGCTCGCAGTGGTTGGTCTACGGTGTCTTGGGGGGCCGGTACCAAATGGACGATTGATTCTAAAATTTCATCAATACCGATGCCTTCTTTGGCAGAGGCGTGGATGGCTCCGGAACAGTCAAGGCCGACGATTTCTTCAATTTCTCGTTTTACGCGGTCTGGTTCGGCGCCGGGGAGGTCTATTTTGTTTAAAACGGGGATGATTTCGAGGTTATTTTCTAGGGCGAGGTAAACGTTGGCGAGGGTTTGGGCTTCGACGCCTTGGGAAGCATCGACGACGAGTAAGGCACCTTCACAAGCGGCCAAGCTGCGGGAAACTTCATAGGAGAAGTCAACGTGCCCCGGAGTGTCGATGAGGTTGAGGACGTATTGCTCGCCGTCTTTGGCGGTGTAGTTCATGCGAGCGGCTTGCAGTTTAATGGTGATGCCGCGTTCGCGTTCGAGATCCATGTTGTCGAGGAACTGCTCTTTCATTTCCCGGTTATCGACGGTGCCGGTGGTTTGCAGCAGCCGGTCTGCCAGGGTCGATTTCCCGTGATCGATGTGGGCGATGATTGAAAAGTTACGAATCCGAGATACTGGAACGTCTGTCATATTTTTTGGTTTAGCAGGCCGGCGGAAACTTACAGGAAAGCATGGATAGCCCTACAGGGGTTCAGGCGCCGTCAAAAACACCTGATGCTTAATGTATTGTAATGCTTTTATTGCGCTGGGTGTCGTTCATAGGTTTACTTGGGAAGGTTGGCACTGACCAGTAGAATAGAAATAGAGGCGTTGCACATCTATAGAGATAATCTTGTCGGGGCAGTTCTCCTGTGGTTGTCCCCCAACGCTAGGGGCAATTCTCCGCTGGTTGCCTCAAGTGATATCAAGTGCAATTTGGTTGAGTGTATTGTTTTAAATAGGATTGGTGAAGAATGAATGAGTCTGCTGTAGATAGCCGGCGTTTTTCTGACAAAGTGGAAGTTTCGATTCACATTGATTCAGCGCTGCTTGATGAAGTTAAACATCTGACAAATGACCCCAGCAAAGTTATAGAAACGGCGCTGCGTCAATGGTTACGAGGCGAACAAGAACGGGGATCGGATGATCTGAGCCGTACTTTGATGAGAAACCCGCCGGTGCCGCCACGCGGTGAGTGGAATGATTGAGGTGTAAGGTGGAGGGGGTGCGCGATATGATTTTGAGCGAGATCCAAAAGATTAATTTTTTGAGCGCCGCTTTTTGTGGGCAGCGCACCTCCACAGCTTTTTTCTGCTGTTTGCTAATTTGGTAATTAGGCGGTTGATATGCCGTGCCGGTAGTTTGCCATTGTGATGCTGATGACCTCTTCTGCTGATTTTGATGCTTTTTTGGCTGCACAACCCCCCCTGACACCGGCCAAAAATGACGATTCTCAAGGGTTGCGCTGTTTGGGGGCTGAACTAGCGTTTACTCACGATCTGACTGGGGTGTATCTAAGTTTTGACTGGCTTTTGGCCGGTCAATATGACCTTGATCCAGCAGAGATCGTTGGGCGTTCTATGGCTGAAATTTTCGGGCCGGTGGCTGTTTCTCCTTATTTGGAACGGGTACAAAGGGTGAGTGAAAGTTTGATGCCCGAACGCTTTAGTTATCCGTTTTATTATGGGGAAAAGTATTTTTTATTTGATTTGGTGGTAAGTCCGATTTTGAGGGCTTCTGAGGAATTAAAGACGGTTTTAGTTATGGGCCGGCTTTTATCTCAGCAATCAAGAATGGATGCCAAACTAAAAAGCGAAACTGAAGCAGGAAAATTAAGTTTAAGTTTGGATCTTCACCAAAAGTTGCTGAGTGAAATTGTTGGCAGTATGCGCCGCACTTTACCGCCGGCTGCGGAATTATATCAAAAGTTGCTTAGTAAAATTGCTCGCAATATCCGCCGCACTTTAGATTTACAAACTATTTGCCAGCAAACTGTCAGCGGTTTAGGACAAGCTCTTTCGGCTTCGCGTTGTGTGATTTGTGTGTATAAAAATTCTACGATTCCGGCGCGAGTAGTAGCGGAATATAGTTTACCTGGTTTGAGTTCGCTTTTGGGTGTGGAAGTGCCGGTTTTGTCTAATTCTTGTTTACAAAATGCGCTTTCTAGTCGAGATGTGAGTTTTGAAGAAAGTGTGGTTGAATCTATTTTTGATGAAAAGTCTTTGTTGGCAATTGCTACTTGCTATCAAGACCGGCCTAATGGTTTAATTTGTTTAATTCAATGTGATCAAACTCGCACTTGGTCACCGGCTGAAATTGAATTTCTCCGCGAGTTAGCTGATCAAGTTGGGACTGCTATTGCTCATGCTACGCTTTATCAAGAGTTGGAGGTGGCGCGTGCTGCTGCGGAGGAAGCTTCGCGGCTGAAAAGTGAGTTTTTGGCTAATACTTCTCACGAGTTACGCACTCCGCTTAATGGGATAATTGGCTTTTTAAAATTGATTATGGATGGGATGGCTGATGATCCTGAAGAAGAAGAAGAATTTTTGCAGGAAGCTTATCATGCGGCTTTGCATTTGTTGAATTTGATTAATGATGTTTTGGATCTGGCGAAGATTGAAGCTGGTAAGATGCAGCTTGATTTTGGGCCGGTGAAATTAGGGGAGTTGTTAAGTGCTGCGGAAGATTTAACTAGGGCGCAAATTCAGCAAAAACAATTGTATTTTAAAGTGTATAAGCCTGCTAATTATGAAGGTCTTGTTTTGTGGGGAAATTATCAGCGGTTGTTGCAAGTGATGTTAAATTTAGTGGGGAATGCTATTAAATTTACTAACGAGGGGGGTGTGACGGTTTATGCTGATGTGATTCGCCAAAAAATTGCGATTAAAGAACAAGAATTTCCGGGGATGGTGAGGGTGCGGGTTTGTGATACGGGGATTGGTGTTGCTTTGGATAAACAGCATCGGTTGTTTCAATCTTTTTCGCAGGTTGATAGTTCTCGTACTCGTCAATATGGGGGTACGGGTTTAGGTTTGGCGATTTCTCAAAAGTTAATTGAAGCTATGGGAGGGGGAGTGAATTTTTATAGTTCTGGGGAAGGTTTGGGATCGACGGTGACTTTTACTGTGCCGCTTTATGAGGAACCTCCTATTAATTGGAATATGGATAATATAGAGCTTCCTGAAGAAATCAAAAGTTTGCTAAAGGAGTGATTTCTTGTTAGAAAATTAAAGTTTTTTTCAAACATTTAAAGTTAGAATAAGAGCATGATTTTACAGATTTTGCGGGGCCGGTATCATGTTATTAAACCTCTGAGTAGTGGGGGTTTTGGGGAGACTTTTTTGGCGGAAGATTGGGATTTACCGGCCCATCCTATTTGTGTGGTAAAACGTTTTCAACCTCAGTCTAATAGTGCGTTTGTTTTAGAACAAGGGGCGCGGTTATTTAATCAAGAGGCGGAAATTTTACACCGGCTGGGAAACCATGATCAAATTCCTCGTTTGTTGGCGCATTTTGAGGAGAATGGGGAGTTTTATTTGGTTGAGGAGTTTGTTGAGGGGGAGGTGTTAAGTAATGCTTTGGTTTCGGGGGGCCGGTGGGCGGAGAATGAGGTGATAAAGCTGTTGCGGGATGTTTTTGAGGTTTTGGCGTTTGTTCATTCTCAGGGCGTTATTCATCGGGATATTAAACCGGCTAATTTAATTCGGCGTAAGTCGGATGGGAAAATTGTTTTAATTGATTTTGGGGCGGTTAAGGAAATTGGCGGTTTGACTGTTAGTAATCAGGGGCAAGTTATGTCTACGATTATGATAGGAACTAGCGGTTATATGCCGGATGAGCAGGCGAATGGGAAACCGCGTTTTAGTAGTGATGTTTATGCGGTGGGGGTGATTGCTATTCAGGCGTTGACGGGGTTAAATCCTGATCCGAGTTTTGGGGGGTTTCCAGAGGATGCGGTGACGGGGGAAATTTCCTGGCGAAATTTGGTGCCGGTGAGTGGTAATTTGGGGGATGTTATTGATAAGATGGTTTGTAAGGATTACCGGCAGCGTTATGTTTCTGCGGTGGAAGTGGTGGCAATGTTGGATGCTTTGGTGGGGGCAAAAAATCAAGCACCTACTTTAGTTTCTGCTGTTCCTACTTTACCCTCTACTCAAGTTTCTAAACCTCCTTTTTCTATTATGTCTCTTTTAAAATGGCCTCGTGATCATAAGATGGCTTTTGCCGGTCTTTGTTTGGCTGTTGTTGGAATTTTGGTTACTCTGTTTGAGACGGAAATTAAGAGGAGTATTGGTTTGGAAAAGACGGGGGATGAGGTGGTGAGTTATGAGGGGGATGGGATAAAAGTTAAGTATCCTGAAAAGTGGGAAAAACAAGTTTATCAAGGTGGGTTTTATGGCAATGGAGTTGTGTTTGTTTCGCCAAAAGATGGGAAGGATGATAAGTTTCCAGAAAGAGTGGCTTTGCAGGTGATTTCTAATCAGTCGGCATCGAAGTTTTACGAAAATTTGAGGAAAGAAAGACAGGAGGAAATAGGGGAAATTTTGCCGAAGGTTCCTCAAACAACAACGCTGGCAAAGGGTGAGGCAAATTCGGTGGTGAGTGAAGATAGAAAGGATCAGGTTAAGAGTCAGTATGTTTGGCGAGAGGTTAATGGGAAATTATATGTTTTGACTTATGCGGCGGAAAGTGGGGAGTTTTCTAATTATCAGCCTAAGTTTGAGAAGATTAAGGATTCGTTGGAGATTCGTTAGGGGTGGGGGTGTTGGTTGCCGGTTAATGATATTGGTTGCCGGTTAATGATATTGGTTGCCGGTGTCTACACGAAAGAAGCCACCGGTTGAAACCGGTGTGTACACGAAAAAAGTCCTACGGACTATAGAATTAAATTATTAACCCCGGAGGGGTTTTATTCTTGCACCATCCGCCGGTTTCAACCGGTTTTAACCGGCGACAAATACCGGCATCATAAACCTAATAAACTACCTTAGCACGCCAACTCAAATGATCAACAGGATTCCGGTTTAGCGCTTGTTTTATTGCATTTAATTCTGTACCTTGTGGCTGGATTGGTGTTTCAAATTCAAAGCTTACCTTTAAACTAATATCAGCCTTCGTTCCTTCAGAATTTAACAAAGTATTAAGTGTGGTAAAAAAGCTTTGAAAACCCCGCACAGAACTTTGATACTCTAACCGCAAAAACTGGTCATTAGCATTCAAACTAACAGTTTTATCAATTGGCAATTTAAAGCGACTCAATAAAGGAATTGCCGTGCCAATTTTCCGGTAATCCATACCTTGAGAAACAGACAAATCTAAAGATTCAATTCCGCGTACTTTAAAATCAAGACATTGATCCATCAACTGCGTAAAAAATATCGGGTAAAATTAACGCAGAATCATTATATTCCCGCACTACATCAATTGCCTTTTCTAATTCTCTCTCATTTGGTACTAAAAATAATAAACGATTGCGATAAGTGCGAAACTTTCCAGACTCGCCGGTGTTGTTAAAAATTTGCTCTACTAAATAAGGTGCTTCATCCGTAGAACTTTGCACCGTTGCTTCATCAAAATCTATCAAACAAAGCGCCACATCATCAGGATTATCATCTACATCCGAAGGGCTTTGTGGGGCAGAAATAAGGGTAAATAATTTTTTGGCAAAAATGCTATCCCGTCGAATTTGCAGGTCTTGTTTCGCCTCAGTTCGGCCTACCTGCT
>NZ_JAMXEX010000036.1 GCF_025370775.1 Ancylothrix sp. D3o
GAAAATATAACCAATGTCCAGCTTTTCCAGATTTTTTTGCTCAACTCTAAGAACGAACCTTTGCACCAAATTCCGTTAATCTATAAAGCAAAAGGAACAAACCAGGCATCCTTCTCAGTACACTGGCAGCAGTTTTGTAGCGAATTTAATACCTGCTTCTCCATCGCTAACCGGCATCTGGGGGTATCTCCTAAACCCAAGAATTTTGCGTTTTATTCCTTATTGGTATTTTGTCCCAAGCTGGCACGAGAGATAGTAGGGGATAAGCAGAAATCACCAGCCCTCAGAGTAGTGGGCTATGAACAACCGACACTGGAAAACTGGACAGAATTCTTTGTGGGGACTAATGCCACCACAAAACAATTTGTCTGGCAAGGGCTAACACCGAATGAACCGTTGCAAATGCCGGCATTACCAGCTTCAACATCAGCATTAACAGCACCAACAGAAGCCGGTGAAGCATTGCCATTCTAAACAGCCCACTACCCCCCTTATCTCTGGGGGGGTATCCCAGAGGGGAAACTATGGAAACTATAGACAACACTTAATTTTGTTCAAAATCTCAGGGTACTGAGTAAAAAATTATTTCAAACGTCTCCTCTGAAAAATTGTGGAAATCGTACCCAGAAAAAATTTTTACTCCACGCGCTCTTTCAATTTTGAGATAATAGAGCAACACCAATTACCAACCAATATTTTAAAATTACTACCCCCACTAAACCATCAAGGGGGTGGTAGGGGAGATTTTTTGACTTTTTGAGGACGGCGGGTTCAGTTTATCCCAAATAACCCACCAAAAAAAATAGCTTTCCACTAACCTCTGGAAAGCACAAAAACCAAGTTTAAAACAAAATCCATTATGACAAAAAGTTTATCAATCTGACAACTATTCCTTAACTCTATTTAACAAATATTTAAGAGCCAATCAAATCAATCAGGAGCATAACTATGGATACCATCAATAAATCTTTATCTCAAATCCTGGCTTATTACCAAGCTCTGGGGTTCGTGGTCGGTGAAGAATTCTGGCTTAACAACTACAAAGACGTTTACCGGGGGGTACTTCATGCAGATTCTATTGAATTGTGGGTTTGCAAAAAGGCCGGTGTTGATAGTGATGGCGTTAGTATTTGGAAGCCGCACTGGAAACTACCTAACCCTATCCCATACCTTAGAGAATTGGGGAAACAGGGTCTCAACATCCAAAGCTACCCTAACCATTTGAAAGGTGGACTCGGTAATAAACACGCAAGCCGCTTTACCGCTTGTTTCTACGAGATTGATGATCTGCCAAGAGCCGAACAAGAAGCCAAACTGCAATGGTTTGAAGACCAGTTGAATTTGAAACCGGCAGTCTCAGTATTCAGTGGTGGCAAGTCGCTACACAACTATTTTGCCTTAAGTGAGCCGGTTGATGAAGCTACATGGCAACGGCTTAACAGAAAACTGGCCATAGTATCTGGTGGCGACCCGGCTATTTGTACTTTAGCCCGTGCCATGCGCCTACCCGGTGTCCCTCGTGTCAAAGATGGCCAACTGCGGGAAGTGGAAATTGTCACCACCAACCCAGACACCTACAGTGCCACTGAATTTGAAGCCATACTTGATTCCACCGGCCTCTTTCCATTCGGCTTAGACTATGACCGCTGGTTGGAATGGCGTAGGCATCGGGATATGTCGGTATTATCGGTTCCACCGGCACCCCCGACGCCAGAACCACCATCTCAACCCCAGACAACAGAACGAACCCAGCCTCTCCAAGAATATGATGGGTCATCTATTCCTCTGGAAATCTGTTTAGGCCGGCATGACCGTGAATTAATTGCGGCTGGGACTGGAGAGGGTAGCCGTAATGTGGACGGTTACAAGTTGGCCAGAAACCTTGTCGGAACCGTCAACAGTTTGATGAGGTTGGGTATCCGTTGGCAGAATGAACCGCGTCTTTTGTTTGAGGAATTTGCAGGCCGGTGTAACCCACCCCTCTCCCCCCAGGATATTGAGCGAATTTGGAAATCAGCGAATAGAGGGAACCCAACAGCTTCTCTAAATGATGATGCTATCCACAAATGTGTTGGTTGGTGGTTATTCAACCAAAGTCCTCCTGTATTTTCAGGTAGCAAGAAAGCCGGGTTTATTAGCAAAGCTGAATGGTTGAAAAAATTCAAATTCCCTCAAGAAATTAAGATAATCGCCGGCTACCTCAAGAAAGCTTATAATCGGCAATTCCTGAGATACTTAAAGGCTACCGAACCTACCCCGGATAATATTCAATCAGCAGACCCAGATATCACAGTCTCCAGTCCAACTGTCCCCATAACCAGTGCAATTGTGCCTTGTTATGAAGGCGTTAGTATCTATGAACATCCTGCCTTATCAATTGATACGCAGGGTAACAGAATATTCAAATATTCACCCGGTAATCTACCAAATCTTGACCGTTGGCAGTGGTTGAACCGGCCACAAATCATTTTCGATAAAAAAGACCGCCGTAGACTCATTACAGAAGCAGTAGCTAAAGGATGGAAGAATATCAAAGATGAATCGGGGACTGGAAGTGGTAAATCCTATGATTTAGGGTTAATCTCTTTGAAAGATTATCCAACTATGCGCCGGGTATTTTATCTATCGGATGATGCAGAAAACCCCACGACTGCACCAGTTGAAAGGAATTTTGAACGGTTAGTAACTCGCCATGAGGGCCAAAAGTATGATCACCAGCACAAAACCCCACTGGGAGACCCTTACATTAGACGAGTAAAGGCAGGTGTTACTCCAGATATTCCAGGGAATTGTCCCGAAACCCAAACCTTCCTTAAATTCCAGCAGAAAGGATTATCAATTGGCGGTGGCGCTGATAGTCCAATCTGTCAAGCTTGCCCATTGATTGAGAGTTGTCAGTTTCTGGCAGACCGGCAACAACAGTTAAAGCATAGTGATTTCCTGCGGGCACATCCAGACCAAATGGTATCTGATTTCAAAGAAGTTGCTCAAGCTATTGCTATTTGGGATGAGCCTGGTAAAGTTTTCCAGAATAACCGACTTATCCAATTTAACTGGGGTGATTTGGAGAAAAGCTTGGCTAGTTTGCAAGCTAAAGATAGTGAATTGCACAGCAGTTTAACACCTATCTTCACGGATTGGTATGGCAAACTATTGAATGCCAAAATCAATACTAAATATGGGATGAGTTTTGTAGAATTACGGGAATTATTGGGATTGCCGGCCCTCATCAATTTACCTACCTCTGGCACTAATTATCGGTTTATCAGTACAAGTAAGTTGGCTGCGGCTGCTGATAAGCTAATCAATCCTCCTATCAGCTTCTCTGGGATTCAGTCGCCGGCGGAAAAACAACAGTGGATTGATAGTGAATGGCATCCCCATTATTTCAGCCTGTTATTTGGGGCACTTTCTGGTCGGACTAAGAGAGTTAGTATCAGCCTTGACCACGAGAGGAATTTTACTGTTTCTGTACCCTACTATCGGCATCAAAAAACCGCAGCAGCAGTGGGTGTCAATATCTGGCTAGATGCTACTCTTAGTACGGCTGATCTAGCGATGATGACCGGCATCAAGAAGAATAATATTTTGACAATAGAGGAAGCAAAATCTGATTATTCCAATTTGACCATTAAGATAGTGGGGGGTGTTGGAAGTTGTGGGATGAACCGAGAAACAGAGGGTGTGTTCAGCCAACAACAGAGAATTAACCATTTAATAACTTCACTCACACAATTCTTCCCTGAGAGCACCGGCATAATTGAGTTCAAGAAATATGTAACGAATATTTCAAATTCAATTTCTGGCTACTGGTTTCTTGATAATCGTGGTAGCAATGCTTTTCGTGATTGTGATCAATTAATTGCTATCGGTTCCCCACTACCAAACCTCGGTGCACTGGCGATGGAGTGGGCTGCAACCAGGGGTCAAGCTGTTGAACCAACACATCTTGGTGGTAATTTTGGCCGGTGGGTGGAAAGATTAGTGATGGCAGAGGTTGTTCAATTAGTTGGCCGGTTAAGAGCCCAGCTATCAGATAAACCTAAGACTTGTTGGTTGGTATCTGACCAATATCCTCAGAATGTGGCCATCGAATTACAGCGATTCTATCCAGGGTGTCGGGTTGAATTTGTGGATGTTGCTGATATTTGTTTGGCTGCGGCTACCAAGGGGGTACAGCGTGAAAGGGCCATGATTACTTCTATGTGGGATGCTTTGGCTGCCGGTGTTGCCTGTACGACTTCTAGCATTGCAGCAGCGGTGGGTGTGACACGGGGAAGAATCAGCCAGATGGCCAGTGTGATGGGTGGGTTTGAGCCGGTGAAGAGGGTGTTAGTTTCCCTTATAGAAGCTTTAAAAGGAAAACTAACACCCCCACAACTAGATGACACTGCTCGGTTCTTTGCTGAAATCTATCTACCAGAAGTGCTGGTAGAAATGGCCAATAATCAAGCACCACCGGCCTCTCCTCCACCGACACCACAGACTTATTCAGATGAGGATATTGAATGGGGTGCTCTTTTGATGCGGTTGTTTGCTTCAGAACCTTGGGAATATGCTGAAGGCTTGGCTCGGATATTGGATGAATGGGCGCCGGATGGTTATTTAAGTTTGGTGTGGAGAAAGTTAGGCATTTGGGAGCGCCGGTTCTTAAAAGCATTTGCTTGGAATGCTTGTAAGCCATTAGCTTGATATTTGAAATTATCATCTATCAAAAACCTAAGGGGACTTAGACCAAAACGGAGTCAAAAATAGCTTCAAACCCAGACATAGCAAGCTTTTTAGCTTGAAAGAGCATCCATCCAGAATTGATAAGGGTTTCAGTCTGAATGAGCTCCGTGACATCTTTCCTTTACCCCGACTGGTTTTCAGCCTCTTTGGGGGTAATAAAATGTCTAGGTCCCGCTAACTTCATTTGGGAGTGAAAGCTATTAGACTACGCCACCCTACCAAATCGGTAACTAGAAACAGCTATTCCACCAAAAAATGAATTTTCATGGTAAACACGCACTCCTAGTTCTTCAGAGGCAGCACCAACAGCAACCATGAGCGGAATCAAATGATCTTCGGTCGGGTGTGCCAGTCGTGCTGAAGGTACTTGAGTCCAGTTGCGAAGCAATTCGTTCCTTGCTTCGGATTGTGTTTGGCAAAGAGTTTGTGTCAACCATTCATCAAACTCATGGGAAGGAACTCTTGCTTGTGGCCCCATTTGTCTGAGGTTGTGATAACTGAGTCCACTTGCCAAGATTAAGACTTCCTCATTCCTTAAAGGTGCGAGTGCTCTACCGGCGCCTAGGTGTGCTTCTGGGTCATAATCTCTTCTCATGGAAAGCTGAACAATGGGGACATTTGCTTCTGGATAAGCTACTGCTAAAGGGGTAAAAACACCGTGATCAAATCCGCGATTATCATCAGATTGCACCGAAAATCCTGCTTGCGTTAGAAGTTCTTGTACCCGATGAGCTAGTTGTGGAGACCCAGGGGCTGGATATTTGATGTGGTAAGTATGCTCAGGGAACCCAGAGTAATCATAAATCATTGGAGGAGCCGTACTAGACATGACTGTAAATTCTTTTTCCTCCCAATGACCAGAGATAACTAAAATTGCTTTCGGGGTTATTCCAATTTCTTTAGGCAGTTCTTGTAAAGATGCTTCTAAATGCTTATACCCTGACCTTTCGTGCTTCAGCCAAGGCCAAGGCCCACCACCGTGTGAGATGAAGTAAGTGGGCAGAGTAATTTTATTATCAGTCTTGTTGGTAGTCATAGCTCTTCAGATTTAGTGTGAGCACTATCTTTATAGTAGGGCGTTCTCTGGCTCCCATAAGGAAAATGATGATAAACCCCTGCTATGGCAAAAGTTGTGAACTTAGTAGAGCCGGTTCTGAAAAGCATTTGCTTAGAATGCGTATATAAAAATAGTTAGTTTGTTGACTTAAATAATTACTAACCTCTAACAAACTGCGATATATACTTGAGCCAAGCGAGTTTATGGTTCCGATTTTCTCAGGAAAGCCTTTCTAGTATTAAAAAATGATGCTGCTCATCAGTGATAGGGGCTATCACTACTATTAGTTGCTTAGGATATAGCATTTTAAAATGAGATGTAAACAAAAGTGACTAGGAAATGGTAAAATAAAATATGTTCAGGGAAAAAATATTATGGAAGACCTAGAACTAAAAAGGGTAATTAAAGAATTGGATGAGCTGATAAAAAGTAATCCAGATTCAAGAGAATTAAAGAGAGCATTAGCGGTTAAACTTGCCTTACAGGGTTGGAAATATTCAATGATTGCCACAACTTTAAATGTATCAAAAAGCTTCATTACTAAGTGGCAAAAAAAAATTAAGTCAGCCGGGATAGAAGGAATAAAATTATCTTATAAAGGCAGCCAAAGTTATTTAAGTAGAGAGGAAAAGCAAGCCGTAATCGCTTGGCTCCAAAAACAAGAACATTGGGACTTGTCAGAACTAGAGTGTTATTTAATTGAGCAATATGACGTGGTTTTTCAGTCCCCAACCAGCTATTATAGGTTACTTGCCGAAGCTAAGATTAGTTGCTGCAAAGCCCAAAAAAAGAACGGCAGTAAAGACCCTGAAGTCGTAAAGAAAAAAAATCAAGAAATCCAGTTTATATTAGAAAAATTAATGCCGAAGATTAAGTCAGGAGAGGTTACTGTGTATGCCGTAGACGAAGTTCACTTATTAGAAGGAGATCTAATTAGTCATTTATGGGGAGACAGCCAAGAAAGATTAAAGATACCAATTATTAATGAAAAGAATCGCCAAACTTCTTATGGGGCTTTAGACCTGATAAACCAAGAGTTAATTGTGCGCGCTTATCAAGCAGGAAATAGCGATTCGACAGTAGACTTTATTCAAGAACTAATTAAACTTAATCCAGAAAAACAAATTATTATTTTCTGGGACGGAGCGGCCTATCATAGAAGCGAGCTAATCCGCTGCTTACTGGAGACAATTAATCAGGATTTACCTCCCCAAAAATGGAAAGTGACTTGTTATTTATTTGCTCCTTATGCTCCTGAAAACAATCCAATTGAATCAGTGTGGTTATCATTGAAAAGCTTACTTAGACGGTGTTACCGCTTCTGTAAAAACTTTACCATTATGAAGCGACTGTTTAAGCTTTTAGTTGATTTGAAGTTGTTTAGTTTTCCTAATATCAAAAATTATGATGCTTTTTCATGTCTCATTTGAAAAGGCTATATGTTAAGCTTTGAATTATGGACTGTTACTTTTTAAGTATCTTGCGCTTACCAAGGTTAATAACATGACACCATTGATTTTAAACAATCCAGAGATGGCCCCTATCACTGATGAGCAGTTTTATCAACTTTGTATTGCCAACCGGGAATTAAAATTAGAACGTACAGCAAAAGGAGCCTTACTTATTATGTCACCTACCGGAGGAGGAACTGGAAACCGGAATTTTAAGATAGCTCAACAATTAGCTAATTGGACAGATAATGATGGGACTGGCATTGGGTTTGATTCTTCGACTTGTTTTAAACTCCCTAATGGTGCAGAACGTTCTCCCGATGCAGCATGGATACCTTTAGCTAAATGGGACTTTCTTACCCCCGAACAGCAAGAAAAATTCCCCCCAATTTGTCCTGATTTTGTCATAGAATTACGCTCACCGAGTGATTCCCTAAAACCCCTGCAAGAAAAAATGGAAGAATATATGAACAATGGCACTCGTTTAGGTTGGTTAATTAACCGCAAAAACCGCTCCTGTGAAATTTATCGGCAGGGTACAGGAAAGGAAGTTTTAGATAATCCTACAAGTCTATCGGTTGAAGATGTTTTACCGGGATTTATTTTAAACCTTTCCTTAATTTGGTAATAGTATTTTATAGCTGGGATTATTTATGTTAAAGAGAATAGGCTTTAAAAACTTTAAAAACTTCAAGACGGCAGAGCTATATCTTGATAGCTTTAGTATTTTGATTGGAGTAAATGCTTCTGGCAAAAGTAATATTAGAGATGCGCTGCGTTTTTTACATGGGATTTCACGGGGTTATAATTTAGCAGAAATTATAGGAGAAAAATATGTAGAAGGTGGTGTCCTTCAGTGGCGAGGTATTCGTGGGGGTAGACGAGAGATTGCATTTCAGGGTGCAAACACTTTTTCCTTAGAAGCATCATTTTCTATAAAGTTGGGAAACTCGGATAAACAAATAAATCCCTACCTGGAGGCAAATTACTACATTGAAGTAAATCCGGGGACTGGAAACACCCCCCCAAGTTTAGTTAGGGAAAGCTTAACTTTATCGGGAGAAAAAAATATTGTTTTTGAAGCAAACTTTATTCCTCAGCAGAACCAAAACAATTTAGCTGTAAAAGTATTAAATATCCCAATAGCTAATCCTTCTCTCCTATTTTCTGGTCATAAACCTATTATTTCCCAACTAGCTGAACGTGAAACTGATATACCTACTGAGGAAGGAGAACCTATTTCAGGAGCCTCAATTCAAGAGATAGCAAAATCTACGCTACAAGCTCTTAGCTCAATGCGTTTTTTAGACTTAGATCCTGATGTGGTACGGATGCCTTCTCTACCAGGCCAATCTATTTTAGGAGATCGGGGTGAAAATTTATCATCTGTCCTTCTTGATATTTGCCAAGACTCCCAAAAAAAGGAGACTCTTTTAGAGTGGATACAGGAACTCACCCCTATGGATGCAAAAGATTTTGAGTTCCCTACAGATTTCACCGGCAAGATTTTATTATCATTAGTTGAAGAGAATGGACAAAAAATCTCTGCCTATAGTGCATCAGATGGTACCCTACGTTTTCTGGCAATAATTGCAGCGCTACTAGGTGCAGAACCGGCCAAAATCTACTTTTTTGAAGAATTAGATAATGGCATTCATCCCACCCGCTTACATCTTCTCCTCCAACTTATGGAACGCCAAGCATCACTTGGAAAAATTCAAATTATTGCTACTACTCATTCTTCTCAATTGCTTAGGCTTTTAAGCAAAAATACCTTAGAATCAGTTTCATTAACCTATCGCTTAGAAGATAGCGCTTCTGCAAAAATCATTCGGGTTTTAGATATACCAGATGCTCAAGTAGTCCTGCTTGAGCAAAATCTAGGCCATCTTCACGAGTCAGCATGGTTAGAGAATGTAATGGAATTTCTGAGTGATTCGGAGGAAGAATGAAAGTTTTAATCATTCCCGAAGACTTCCGCAAAGACCAATATATGCTCAAACCGATTATCACGGCGATGATGAATTTTATTGGAAAATCTAACGCTAAAGTAATGGTTTGCCAAGATCCTCTCTTGGGTGGAGTCAGCGAGGCTTTAAAATGGGAAAATATTGAAAGTATTATCAAGCAGTATCCAATGGTTAATCTGTTTCTGCTTTGTGTAGATAGAGATGGCAAAGAAGGGCGAAAGTTAAGCCTAGAGAAAATTGAAAATCAAGCTGCTAAGATTTTAGGAGAGCGTCAATTTCTTGTAGCCGAAAGTGCTTGGCAAGAAATTGAAGTTTGGGTGCTAGCCGGTCATCAAGATTTACCAAATGATTATAATTGGCAAGAAATTCGTCAAGAAGTTAATCCTAAAGAAGCTTTCTTTTTACCTTATGCTCAACAGCGGAATCTTTTAGATGCACCTGGAGAAGGACGCAAACCTTTAGCCGAAGAAGCAGCGCGGAGATATGACCGGATTCGCAAACTTTGCCCTGAAGATATTGTAAACTTAGAAACCAAAATAAATAATTGGATAGAGAATAAATAGATTTACTCGTTATTTTAATATTTTGTAATGTCGGTTCTTAAAAGCGTTTGCTTGGGATGCCTCTAAATAATTAGCTTGATTGTTGGTTCAGGACAGAAAAGCAATCACTACAACTGGTGAATAATTCTTTTTGCACATCCGCATTAATGCCTCACATTGCCGACATCCAGAGAAGCCGATAAACCATTGAAGGGTCGGCATTATTGGTGTCCAGCGAAGCCGGTGAACCATTATCATAATTCTTGCATCACCGGCATCAAAAGAAGCTGATCTACAAGCCATTAATTTGCCTATCACCGGCACCCAAAGAAACCAGAGGAAAATCCACATATATTCCCTTATCACCGACACAAAAAGAAGCCGGTGGGACACCAGCATTAATAATCGTATTATTACCACCAGTAGTAGGTGAACCGTTAAGGGGGTTGGTATCACTGGTCGCCAGTGAAGCCGCTGGAATATCACCATTAATTTTCGTATTACTGGCAGCCAAAGAAGCCGGTGGAAAACCAACATTAGATAAGATAAAATTAACCCATGACAGAACAACAACTTCAAGTAATCCTCAGCCAAACACGGCAAGGCTTAGAGCAAATCTATGGCCCTCGACTGGACAAAATTATTCTCTATGGTTCTCAAGCCAGAGGCGATGCCGAAGAAGACTCGGATATTGATGTTTTAATTGTCCTCAAAGAACCATTTAATTATTTTGAAGAAAGCCAGAGAATTTCCTATCTAATAGCGGATTTGTGTTTAGAAAACACAGTATTAATTAGCTGTATGTTTGCCACTACTCAAAAATATCAAGAAGATGGAAGCGGTCTATTTCGCAATATTCGACGAGAAGGAGTTGTCATAGAACCTTAGATAAGCAAAAACTATTGGAAAAAAGATGAAACTGTACGGTTTTTTACTGAAATTTATCTTGCAGAAGTTATGGCGCAAAAAATAGATATTGATTCCCATTAGGAACACAGAAAGCTTACTGTGTGCATTTTGACTACTTGGCCCTTGATAGCTATTGTTGGATTAACTGTCTGTCTGGGGTGCCGGTGGAATCCGATATAATTAGTTTTGTTCGCTCTACATTTTAAGAAAATCATCCTAAACAGCAGAGGGAAGATATGACTAAAATCTATCAGTCTGTGGTTAATACGAGGGGCAAGCCTGAACTGATACCTTCTTCTCAACTGTACGACAAGTTTATTCAACAAATTATAGCTTTTAATCAACAAAAAGAAATTACACTAGATGTTGTGTTAACCCACTATTTAATGAAGATGAATTACCAATTAAAATTAGAGCAAATAGACAAGCTGAAATTTTGGCTGGATGGCTTTAGACCTTTTACTCCCATTATCGTCGCCGAACTCAAAAAACTCTATGATGTGCGATTTACTTATAACTCTAATGCCATCGAAGGCAACACTTTAACCCAAAGTGAAACAGAGTTAGTTCTAACCAAAGGCATCACAGTGGGGGGCAAAACTCTTGACGAACATTTAGAAGTGGTCGGCCATAAGGATGCAATCGACTACATTGAATCTTTAGCCCAAAAAGATACGAAAATTAATGAGTGGGAAATTAAACAAATTCATAACCTCATTCTCCGAAAAATCAACCCAGATGAAGCCGGTACTTATCGAAGTTTAGATGTAATGGCAGCCGGAACAAATTATCGCTATCCTCCCCATTATTTACTATCCCAATTAATGGGAGATTTTGTACTAAGGCTGAATTCGGAGGATGCTTTAAAACTACATCCAGTCGAGTATGAGCCGATGGCTCATTACCGCTTTGTTTCTATTCATCCTTTTCGGGATGGGAATGGTCGAACCGCTAGACTATTAATGAATTTACTCTTAATCCGTGTCGGTTATCCCATTGTGGTAATTAATAACCAAATCCGCAATGATTATATTAATGCTTTGGCTTATGGACAGCAGAAGCAAAATGATTTAGAGCAGCTTTTAGATTTGGTTTGTGATGCTGCTGTGGCTTCTCTTGTAGACACTTTAAGCTTAGTAGTTACTGCAACTAGCAGCCGGGATAAAGGGCAAGCTTTTTATCAGGAGATTACTGATTTTCTGGATAGTTATTTGAGGGAATAACTAAGATGAGTTTGCTGTTGTTCTATGGTGATGGTGGTACAAACTGCTAAAAGGTGGGCTTCTTTAGACAGGCCGGTGGAACCTCAAAAACCGATGGACAAGGTAATTGATTAAGGCGTTGGAAAATTGCACCTGTTAGGTTTCTGGTGTGAGGTTCAAACCCCGATAAACTTGCTCGATAGGGAAGCTGAGGTTAATGCTTTTGAGTTCGATTGTGTCCCCTTCTTTGTAGTTGATAATCAACCAATTGCCTGCCTCGTCCTTATGGTACAAATCTATTTGGATGCCGGTGGAACTGACTAATAGATAGTCAATCAACGCAGGGTTTTTGCGATACATCCTAAATTTGCTACCTCTGTCAAATGCTTCTGTGCCGGCAGAGAGAACTTCGACAATTAAGTAGGGGTAGGTAATATATTGAGTGGTGATTTTGTCCCGCTTCGGCAAAGCCGACGCTTCGCGAACGTCGCAGGTGACACTAACATCGGGGTGGGTGTAGTTATTTGTACCAACAATGTTAACTCGCAAGTCTGAGTTGCCGGTGTCGCAGCCACTTCCTTCTAAATGGTTAACCCCGGAGGTAATCAGTCGGACTGCAATACGGCCATGATTTACACTACTACCCGTTATGCCATGAACTTGACCGTCAATGTATTCGTATTTTTCGAGTTGCTGTTCTTCCCAAACAAAGTATTCTTCGGGGGTAAGCTGTGGGGAATTATTTTTGGCCGTAATCATGCTCTGTTAATTCCTAAGTTCGTAGTTGTCTAGGGTAGGTGTGTATTAGTGTTGGTTAATTTTATATTAAAAATCTGCACACACAGTTTTTTGAGGAACCCCCTTTTTTATTGCTTAGTTTACTCAATTTTGCTTAAAAAATTTGTTACCCCCAGTTTTATAATTTTATTCAAGGCTTTCTAAATCTGCTAAATCTTGCAGTCTACCAGACGCTTTTTTGTTCTTTTTAAGATTCTCTATATCTATAAATTTCACAGGAATATTATCAATGACAATTTCTTTTTTTGAACTATAGCACGTTTCAAAATCAATACCGTCTGGGGTAGTGATTAGATCAATGCGGTTAGGAGGATAACCTAGTTGAATGATTTGGTCGGGGGTTTGGAAGTCTTGAGCGCATAAGCCTAGGCTACCAAAACCAAATTGATCTAGGGCTGTCATAAGTTTAGAAGCATTTTCTGATGACATTTCTACCCAAATATCTATATCTTTGGTATAACGGGGATGCCCGTGAATGGCAACGGCATAACCACCAATTACGAGATACTTAATCTGATTTTCGTTTAATAATTGTATAAACTCTTTGAAGTCTGGGTTCAGCATTGTATTTATATTGATGGTATTCTTGACGGATTTGCTCTAGGGCTTCAAGTCGTTTAAACGGTGGCTGACTTTGCCAATACTGGAAGTCGCTAGTTTGTTGTTTTTGGGTAGTCTTACGAATTACTTTTTCCATTGATTTTACCTCAAACTAGATAAATTGTACCAATTTTTTTTGGATAGGTAGTTTTTAAAATTATTCCATTTCTTCTCTTTGGCAGAATAGGACTTTGAGCGGGTGATTGATGGTGGGCAGGTAAATTGGCTATCTTTTACTGCTGTTTAAAACTTTACTAACTGAAGCTTAGGAGCTTATTGCTTAAAGACCGGCTTCAACAAAAGCTCTGTTTAAATCCTTAACTAACCCAACAGATTCAGCCTGGTTATGGAGATAAACTTTATCTAAAGAGTCTCCCTGTACTTTTAATATACCCAATACATCCCGCCACTGTTTTTCAGAAGAGTTAGACTTTCGCCACGATAATTTATTAAGTATTAAATCTTCAGGTGAGGCCAGAAAAACAGTTGCCCCTGTCGGAATTTGATATTGTTGGCGTCGTTCCAGCTTCCGCCGTTCCAACTCTGAATCTTCCGCAATCATTAAATCAGCACGGGAAATGGTTTGAATATGAGTAATTTGTAAAGTTCTCATTCTGCCAGAAATTACATCATCTACACCGGCCACATAAAAACCAGCTTGTTCTAATTCTGAAATTAATGGACTTAAGCATTCAGGAATAACTGAAATGACGATATCTAAATCCCTTGTAGTGCGGACTTCCCCGTAGGCAATAGCCGCTACTCCACCGGTAATGTAATAAGGAATATTAAAAGCTTCAAAAATTGGGTGGAGAATTTCAGCCAGAGCAATCGAATCTTGTATCCAAGTCATTTCATCTCCGGTGGGAATATAGTGTTGGGGACAATCTTCTGCTAACCAAGCTTGAGCTAGTTTTTGAGCAAATTCTGGTTGGTTTAAATTAGAAAAGCGTTTGCGGAAACAGTTAATGGCAAAGCGACGAGCATTTTGGTTCATCGCACTTCCCATCTCTAACCGCTGTTCGGGAGTTCGCTGTTTTAATAGCCAAAACTGTAATAAATCAACTTCCGGTGTTGTATCTAAAGATTGTGGCTGATACCCCGGCTTTATTGTGAATTTAGGTAAAGCTTGAGTCATGGGATGAACTTAGAATTAAAGAGATAATAGTTTTGTAAAAGCGAAGCCATTAGAAGAGTTTAGTTTTTTTATAAAATAACACCCCTTTCATATATTGTTGGCAAAAAGCCGGCTTGTGAACTTTAGCCAGTTAACTTTGAATAATCTCAACTATTTTAACGATAACCTCGTTCAACTTCTCAGATTTAATTTGGCCGGCTTTGTACAATATAATTCGTCGGTCGGCTGTAAACAAGCGATTTGGTCTAATGTTGCTAGTTTGGTTAAGTCCGCCCTCTTGAAAATCGCTGCTGAGAAGGGTAATAGCATAACGATCGAGGATTTTTTGGCTAGTAATTTGACACAAAATTACATCTTCTCCAGTCAAACTTGCTATAACTAGAGCCGGTCTGCGCTTAGCTTCAGTTAAATCTGAAAATGTCCAAGGGACAACTACCACATTACCTTTTACAAGTTCTTCCATGCTTCATCCTCTTCTGAGCTTAACCAGTCTTTTTGTAAAGAAGATTCACTGAGTAAGGTTGTTTCTACTTTTCCTTCTGGGTATTTTAATTTAAGGAATTGAATAAAATCCCAAACTTCTTCTAAAATAAACTCAGGTATATTTTCCAGTTCCTTTAAAATTAATTGTTTAGCGTCCATATTAGGTGTTTATTCAGAATTACTCATTAGTACATCAGTAACCGATAGAGACTAAATTTGGCCAGCTTGTCGTTTAGCATTACCTCGTTGACGCGCCGCTTCCAAATTACGCTCCTGTTCCGTTTGTAAACGAAGGTTTAATTCATCTAAATCAGCAATTAGAACATCCCAACGTTTGACCACTTCTTGCATTTTGGCAACAGAACGAGCCCTAGTCTCAGCATCAGGAATTCTGGGTTGATTGGTCATGGTAAATTCTCGTTTCTCATCCATTTATATAATACAACACGACTGTCGTACCCTACAATAATAGCATTCTCATAGATGACGACAGATGTATCCCTCAAAGTCTTGAGCATAATACCCGATCCCGATTCCAATCCCTATTTAGCTCCCCCCAATACCATATCCTGTATATTGTCTAACGTTGGGTGGATGGAAAGCCAAAACTATTTTATTTTTGGGAACCCCTGATGCAACAAGTTCATCGGTAATTCCCTGTTCTATTCCGTCTCTATGAATCCAAATTTCATCTTTAATAATTTCCACATGAACGACACAACCATGAACTCTACGCTTACCATCCCAACCAACTACCATAAGCACAAAATTATTGCGTTCTGGATCTATAATCAATTTACTTTCAAGTTCTCCATGACCATAGGGAATGCGATGATGGGCTTCTAAAATTCGTTCAATAGTATTCCGATACTCTTCTACTCTATCCATTGAACAATCTCCTCCCTTTTTGGAGTCAAAGTAATAAAAATACTATAGCGATATTCAAAGATGAGTATGCTCAAGATGAATAGCAACATCTCCACCGGCCACAGAGATGCCATTTTGCCAAAGCTCATACTCACGTCGGTCAACATCTTCATCCCAGACTAACCCATAACCACCATCCTCAATTCTAAAGTTTTTAAAAACCACAGGATTATGGAGTTTAGCAAACAGATGATTATGTAGTAATTTAGAGATATCGTATTGTCTGAATTCATCATTGGTAAATTTTATAACCAAAGTTTGATTATCAATAGCTTCTGCCCAAACAATACGAGGAGGTTTCATAAATAACAAGTCTGGTAAATAAATTTATATCCCCCATAAACTGGGACTGCTATAGGGGAGTAGAGGAATGGAGGCGCTATGGATACTCAGACGTGATTATGTTAAGAAAGACCGGCCCTTTTCAATTTTTCAGCAACTTTTAACTGAGCGAAACGTTTTTCGTATTTTTGGTCTATTTCCAAAGTCAGGTCGCACAATTCTTTAGCCCTCTGTTCGGTTAATTTGGCAAGTTCAAGTAGTTCTGCTAATTCGCGTTGTTCCTGTTCGCTCATGGATGGTTGTGTCATTGTCCGTTCTCCTGGGTGAGTTTCCACATCCCCCGCACTTATTTTAGCTTCCGCTACCTGTTTATTCTTGGCTTGTGGTTAAATAATTACTCTTTTAATTTACCACCGGCCCCCAGGTAAACCCTGCGTAAATCAGTCAGACTTTTAGATGGCTGGTTGTAGTAGCTTTTCCCTTCAGCAGTTGGAAAAGATGCCCAGATAGGCGCAAGTTTAAAGACAGCATCATCAAACCTGCCAGCCACGATATCCTGGTATGCACCGGCCTGTTTAATTAACTGAACAGCAGCTAAATCTTGGGATTGTGGGCTAAAATCTGATAGCTGTAATTTCGTAGCCAATTCATCCCACGTTGGTTTGAGGAATTGGTATTTACCGGCTGCCGTACTACACAAAGGTTTCCCTTTATAAAGTGAACAATTCTTAACATTAGGATGCTCTTTAAATGAGTTGAATAATTGGCCGGTGAACATCATGCGATAACCATCTGGGCCCTCCGTGCCCTCAGCAAAAGCAATTGTTTGCAAAAAAGCTTGAACATTCCCATTTTTAACTGCTTCTGATAGCGGATGATTGGATAGAGTTGTTTGTCTGGGTGCCGGTGTTGAAATAGGTTGACCGATAATCGCTAATCCTAAAGTGGAAAGAGCGATGATTGAGAGGCCGGTGGCATTAATCATAGCCGGTTTTTCCTCCACAGCTTCTCTAGTTGACTTTCATTCATCCCCGGCTTAACTTGTGGGTTGTACAGCATTTTGATTAACTTTTTATCTAGGGATGAATATTCGGTGATGTCTGTCCATTGTTGATAAAATATGCTGTCTGGATATTTTTCAGAATCCGCCGGCAACCCAAAGGCTTGTGTTAATTCTTCTCGAATAAGATGAGAACGTTCTTTTTGAGTGACACCTGTAGTCGAGATTAAAATCTCTGCGCCTGTGATTTGTTTGGTTTCATCCCAGTTCAACCAGAAGAATCCGCTATTGCCTGGTTGATAAGTGGGAATGAATTTCTGAAACTCTGCTTCTGGGGTAAACCTGATTCGCATATTACCAGTGTTGGGCTTAACGAATTCTATTGGTAATTTGGTCAGTAGTTCTAATTCACGGGTGACAGCTTCCAGTGTTTGTAAATCTGCGGGAGTGGGAAGACCGGCTATCTCTAGTTTTAGGGGAACCATCCATTTCTTGATTACACCCTCATTTGAACTGCCAAACTCAGATTTTAGCGCTACTTCTTTGAAATAAAGGAAAGTCTCATCTGGAGAAATGGAAGAAGTCTTAGACTGGTTGATTGGTTCAACAAAATTTGTTGGTTGCTCATTATACCAAACGGCTATTAAAACCACCAACGCCATAGTAGAAATAAGTTTCATGGTTCATTGAGAGCATCGGTGATTGTTCTGGCAAGTTGTTTGGCAAGCTTTTGTTTACCCTCAGCAGTTGGGGGAAGCTGATCCGAGGCAAAGACTTCTAAAATCGTGCCATTACGTCCAACTCTTGTCACGCCATACCGGCCTCTATCAGCTTTTAAAATACCGAATTGTTTGATTAGTTTGGAATCAAAGGGGTCGTTAGGATTACCGATAACCCCAGTCCCCCAACGGCCTGGTTGACCATGAATTTCCAGAACTTGATAATTTTGAGATTCCATATCGGGAATGTCGGCAATATATTGCTCCCAAACATTCCATTTTTTCATCATGGCCGGTGAATCAGGGCGGATAACTTTCGCTCCCAGTTTCCTCTAACATGGGCTGGAGGGCTTCGACGATTAATTTATTCATTTCTTTTTCTCCAGCGGCGCCGGTTTCAGAACGGGCATAGATCCAATGGCCGGCGGATAATGCTATTTTCTTATCAGAAATAGCTTGGACATTTTGGGCAATGGTAGGTGGTGGAACCTTAGTGGAGATTGCAAAACCTAAAATCCCTAACGCACCCCATGCAATAGTCTTGGGTCTCATGGTTTGGGGGCTTTAATTGCTGTTTTCAAATGTTCATGGATTTTCCAATCTATTTTGCCATTTAGGTATCTCTCGAAATGACCATGTGGCCCTGAAGAACCAGGAAAGGTAGGGCCAATTAAACCGACAACACTTCCTTTTGGTACAAAATCACCGACTTTAAATGGCCTCACCGAATCCCGATCTAAATGAACATACCGATAAACTTCATCTGAGGAAGTTGATTTAATTCCCAGGATTCCACCAACAGGAGAATCGGGCTTGACCTCATTAACTGTCCCTTCTTCAATTGCTTTTCACCGGCCACCCCGGACTAGCACTGTAATCAACACCGGCGTGTTTTCTGGTGCAGGCTCCTAGCGGTCGGCAATCACCGGGGATACTAACAGGAATAGCCTTTTTTCCTGATAATCCAGCTAAGGGGAAAATCGGTGGGCCATGTAATAAAATTGATGATTGTTGTTTTGAAGAAGGAACTGGTGGCGGGGGAGTTGGATTTACTATTGAGCGCAATATTTGAGCCGGTGGTAAATTTTCTATTTTTTCCCAAGTTGGCGCCGGCAACAGTTGCAATCCAACCAAACAGACAATCAGAATAGCCGCGTTTTTCTCGGCAGAGTTGATTTCAACAGAACTTGGTGGAGCCGACTTCTGTGGAGGGGCTGCTGGTGGAGGTGGAGCCGATGGCGGTGATGTTGGGGGATAGTACGGCGGTGGTGGATATGAATATGGCGGTGGCGGTGATGTTGGAGGATAGTACGGCGGTGGCGGATATGAATATGGCGGAGGCGGATATTGCGGTGCCGGTGGTGATGGGGAAGCTGCTGGATATGGATGGGGCGGTGGTGGTGGCGATGCCGGTGGCGGATATGGGTGAGGGACTCCTGGTGGCGGTGGAGCCGGGGGATATTGCGGTGCCGATGGATGTGGTGGGGAAGCTGGATATTGTGGTGCCGGTGGCGGTGGTGGATATGCCGATGGTTGTGGTGCCAGTGGATATTGATAATCTTGTGGATGGTGGGGGTGTGGGGCTGCCGTCATCGATGCTGATATTGGGGGTGTTGCACTATCACGCTCGCGGTGTCTCTGATATTTCGGTGGTGGGGGGTGCCGGTGGTACTGCTTCTTTTGATGCCGGTCTTGTACCCTCATAAGTTGTCTCCACAGTAAACTTGAGCTTCATTTTTCCTCCTTGCAAACATCAATTGTTCTGCCAAAGAAATCTGGTATTGCACACACAGCTTTTGTATCTTTTCTCGGGCTACCGCCGGGTAAATTATCAGTATTGGAGGGAGTAGAAGTTTGAATGGAGCGAATACCATTTCTTACTGACTCCTCTCCCAGATAAGTTAGTCGTCCTGGTTTCAATAAATTCAAGAAGAATGAAGTTATTGCAATGACGACTAACACTTTCATCGTAGGGTTAAGGCAACCCCACCATTTCTTCAAAGTTTCCATTATCTGAACCAAATTGAGGCCGGTGTAGGGGAATTCGGTTTTGTAGCTTTTGCTTGAGGAGAAGTCAACCCACGCCAGCCAATTGCAACAACCAGCCATAAAGTAAACAAAAATCCAATAACAGCAAAGATTGTTTCTGCACTAGAAAGTGGTTGTTTCACCAGTGCCTTAAACATCCCACCGGCATGAGACCTGAATAATTTGGGATTACGGGAACTGTAATTGCTGAGGGGTTCTTTGACGACAACAGTTTTTGTTTCGTAAACCGTCATATTCCCCTGGCCATCTGGTTCATAGACAATCGTGACATTATTACTATCAGACGCCGGCATTGTCCAAGTAGGATACACTTCATCTTGGCCAAAATTAGGGTTTTGGTTAGGGAAATTGGGATTTCGTTGCGGTGCCATATTTTTCTCCTGTATTGCGTTGTGGTTTCAATTATTCAAAGTCCGTAAACTATTGAAGAACGAACTATTTAATGGATGAATTGTTCTGGAGTAGATTCATCATCTAGCTCCTCGTCTAGTGCATCCAGGGGTTCATCCTCTAACTCATCAAAGCTAGCTGGTGTAATTGATGGATTTTTGGTGGGTTCTGTGGGAAATTTAACAACATTAGAGCCGGTGGGTGGGGGGACATCCACTGGTATTTTGTAATCTTTGACCCACGATAAATCTTCCGTGAACAGTCCTATAGCCGGTTCCCCGAAGGTTGTTAAGGCAATAGCGTATCCAGTACGTTCGCTTATCGGTCGTAATTTGTTGAAGCAGGCTGTAATTTGGTTGACATATTCGCTGGGGATGATATAGCTATTTTTCCAGGCATTAGTGATTGGGCTGTACCCACCCTCTCTTCTGCCATTAGAATCTGTATAGATTTTCCCAAGGGCACAAATTCCTAGACATCCCCGAATGTTGGCATCATCACATCCTAGACTTTGGACATTGAGGCTTTGGGTAGCAACACATAAACCTACTCCAACTTCCCGACCTAACGTTATTATTTCCCCCATTTGTCCTTTGGCAGTTTCCCAAGCTTCTGCTAATTCCTTTTTAGCTCGGTTTAAAACGTTAGAAGTGGCAAAAAAGTCATCTAAAACTAACCAAACTTTAGGAAGGTTATTCCTTTGATTTTCTGCTAAAGGCAGGCGTTGATGCAAAATATTAGATACGGCATTTACTTGGGAAAAGAAGCCATCTAATACTGGTTGATTGCTCCTATCTCGGTAGTTACGTTTGTAAACCCC
>NZ_JAMXEX010000037.1 GCF_025370775.1 Ancylothrix sp. D3o
TGAACAGCTTATTACCCAGCTTCTCCTTTAGATCCAGTAGGGTGTCGATAACATTCAGTTCGAGGACGTTTAGGTTGCTTGAAAGAAGCTGCTTCAACAACGGTAAACTCTCTAACGCTTCTGTGATAAGGGTTTCAGGCGTGCCCTTTGGGAATGCGATGGCGCAGGATGTAATGCTGCTCATATATGTTGACCTAGTTTGCTACTTTTTTGTTGAATGGCAGAGTTACCTACTGGAAAGCCTGTCACAAGCTTTCCAGACTTCTCTTGAGATTATAATACAGTATAATAAATTTTAGTTAGAGCGGTATGTTTCGTTTTTCAAAATTTGGCGAGCTTCACTTTCTGGGAAGGAACCAGCATATTAGGCAGGCTTCTGGATGAGTCGGCTTGTATAACAGTGGGGTAGGGTGCTATCTTAGAGATGCTATTTTTTTGTGAATGGGGAGTTATCTACTCCTTTTTTATTATTTGAGCCACTCTAAATTATCGTTGTCGAGGCAAATCCTGTGGTTACGTTGCTTCAGTTTTGCCTTGGATGCAGTGAAGGGACACCGTAAGTGTGTGGTTGCTGCTTTTAGGCTGATTGTCCTGTGGCTGTCTGGGATGGTGGGTAGTTCGGGAAGCTCTACCTTATTTTATTTTATTTTCTAATGCTAAAATTGAATCGTGTTTAGTTTGCGGGCGAGATCAGAAGTGGCTAGACCAGCAAGAAAAAATATTGTGCCTGTATCGGTTACGATTCCCTCTGAGTTGAAAGATAAGCTAGTTAGTCTGGCTGAATACCCCTATGGGACAATTAGCAACGCTGCTGTGGTTTTGATGAAAAAAGGGCTTGAAACTGAAAAATTACAGGATGAGTTGACCTTTGAGAAATACTTAGAAATCTTGCCAGAATTGTCTGAAGAAGAAATTTCTATTTTGTGCCGCAAGTGCGGTGAGCTTTTGCTGATGCAAATGGAGAAACGTAGACAGTCAGCTAAATAATCTCTTGAACAATCTCTTTTAGTCTTTAAAAACCACATCTTATTTTTTTGTGGCGAAAGTTTTTTCTTTCTGAGAGAGAGGTTTTTGGCCGTAAGTAAACAGTTTTTCTGTTCAAAAAGAAAAACGAAATAATATTTTAATTTTATAAACTAACTATAAGAAAAACGAAAAATTGTAAAAATTTAAGGGGTAAGCGAGAATGGAGGTGATGTTGCGGTAGATAGGAGATGAAAAGTGCCGAAGTTTAAGGCTGATATTGGCAGTAAGTTGGCACGTCTAAAGATTTTGATTGATCATATATATGGCCAGATGGAGCAGGATGACAGGCGAACAAATCTGATTCGCTTTTTGAATCGTTTTCCAAATTCTGAGCCTGTCGGTTCAGCTTTATCCATTAATCGCTGGGTGGACGGTAAGCAATTTCCAGGCGCAGGCACTCGCAGACGTCTGGCGCAGGCGTTGGGAATTGAAGTGGAAATGATGGAGAAATTTTTATTAGAAGGTTCGACATCATCAGAAGAGTTTTTAAATAATTTACCACCCGTTCCTCCAGAGTATCGACGGACGCGGTTATATTTGCCACCAATAAATGTAGGAGATCCGGCATCTGTAGCAGAAGTAATTTCTAAAATTGCTAATGGACTAAGCCTTGAAGACTCAATGGCTGCCTTTGTACATTTTGAGACAATTCTTACACGACGGGTACGGAATAATACAGAGTATTCTGAAAAGTTTTTAGAAGCTTTATTACGTTTATTGGTTGCTTATTTGGGGCCACAAAAAGATTATTCTTTTTTTCGACCATCTAACCTTACAGAAAATTCTTCTAAGATTGTAGCTAATTTTCAAAAACCATCAACAAAAATCCAGAAATTAATTTGCGAATATTCAGATGCCGTCCGAGCCGTTTTTGAAGGTGTTATTCCAGATGTTGATAGCCGTCTTACTGCGCTACAATTGGGTGAAAAACCAACAGAAAAAGAGATAGGATTACTTGTAGGAGCTTTGCCTATAGGTAGGGAAGAACTAATGCAACTTTATGAGCAGGAGTTTGGAAGTGGAAATCATCACGAGGGCGTTTGCCATTGTTAATGAGAAGGCTGCAAAAATGTTTGCTTCCGCGTGTGGTTTGGATTTTAATACAGTAACCTTTTGCGGCAACTTAATTAAAGTGAGGGCTGAATCGGTAGATGAGGCTAAGCTTATTTATATCCATAAATACAACTTATTGAGCTTTTATAGTTGGTCTTGGAATCAAATTGGTGTTGAGATTTACTGGCAAGATACAGATGGTCGAGTTAGAATGTTTTTTGTGGCTGGCAAATCTAAGCGCAGGAACGCTAAATTAATCAATGTTCTATTAGGAGATATGAAGATGCAATCATTTTTACCTCAAGAATTAAATAAATCAGCATTAATTTCATTTAATGAGCAGCCGTTCCTTTGGGGGTGCGTATCTGCTGAATGGTTGCGGATTGCAATGGCGATTTCTGAGCAGCCTTTACCATGCTTCTTGGTTAGTATGGACTATCACCGGAATATTATGTTTAATAAGGCTGCTTTGGAACTGCTGCACTCGACACCTCATAAGTTGCTTACAAAATCTTTGCCCAAATTTTGGGTTCCAAAATTAGAGCCGGTTGATTATTCGGAGGCGCTCCCTGGATCTATGGTTGATTTTAATGCAGCGTTGCGGACATCTTCATCATCTCGTCTTAATAATTTCAAGTTTCAAGGTTGGAAGGAAAATGCGGAAGAAAATACCGCAGAGTGGGTGGAATGGACGGAAAATATTGAGTATATAGAACTTCCGAACGGTGGCCATGCTCGTAAGATGACTGTTTTGGATTGGAGAGAAATGGCAATTCCTTCTAATTAACAAAAAATGGATGATAATTTGAACAAAAGGTGGGCAGCTAACAAACTACTCATAATATTCATCCAATTTTTTCCAATACTAAAATCTCTTGATAAATTAACCCGTTGATATGCTCTATTACTTGACCGGCCAACTCTTTACTATGAACTAACACTCCCATTTCCATATTCAGGGCTAGTGCATATTCGGTTAAATTCGCACTGGAGATAAAGAGGTCGCTGCTATCTACAACCAAACACTTAATATGCAAAGACCCAAACCTACCTTCTGAGTCGGTCGGTCGTTGTTCGTGCGGCCATACAAATACTTGCGCTCTACTCACAATTTCAGCACCGAAAGCAGTTTTAATCCCAAAAGGAATTTTAGCATTATCAGAATCCGAGGTTTCTACAATAATTCGTAAATTTACACCTCTATTAATAGCATCTACCAACGCCGCCGCAATTTCTGGTACTTTATAAACAGCGAAACTAATTAAAAGTAAATCCTCTTGAGCATCTCGGATTAATTGTAGTAGCACTTGGTCAGTGCGACGCAGAGGGAGACTAGAAACATTAGGGCCAGTCCATACTATTTCAGCCGATAACTCTTCTTGATTTTGTTGCTCACAATAAGCAGCAGTCAATAAAGCAGTAGCCAAAGAAGAACTATCTAAATTAGGGTTTTCAGTATGCCATAATAGCAGTAGTTCCGCGATTGTTTGCCGCCAACTAGCTTTAGGTAAACGTTGGAATAATTCAGCTTTTAACCGGCCCTCACTATACCCTAGTTCTTGATAGCTACTTAACACATTAGTAATTGATTCCAACGTTGGCGTTGGCAATTCTAAAGCAACTCGCCGAATTTGAGCCATAAATTGAGGTGAAAGCATTAATTAACTTTGAAGAATGCTAATTCATTTAGATCAGATTTCATCGTCGGAATTAACAAAGAGCGATCCAGATACTTATTACCCCGTTCACAGGATGTTTCAGGGCTGAACAGACAAGCATGGCAAGCGGCCCAATGCAAAGAAGCTGTATTTGCTGAGGGAGTATGTTCTGCACATAAGGGGTCAGAAGCACATAAGCGCATCTGTTCTAGCGCTTGGTTAATGTGACGACCTAAAATATTAGGTTCACCTAAACTTACTAACCCTCCTAGCGTACCTTCGCTATCTGGTGCAGCCGTATAAAGCAAAACACCGGCCATCGGGCCATTATCCTCATTGGGATATTTCGAGTAAATGCGTTCCCGTAAACTAGCAGCAGTGTAACCGCATTCAATCGCCAATTGCCTCATCAATGCGTGAGAGAAAGAATGCAGTAAAATATAACGAACGCCAGGGTAATTGGCATCAGGTTCTAAAGAACGCGCCCGACGCCAACTACGATGGGCTTCTAAACTTTTTTGTTGGTAATCTTTTAATAGCGGGGTACTCCCTAACCAATCTTGTAATGCTTGTTCCTTAAATTGAATAAAAATCCCTTCCCCTCGCACTTCAGAAGCCGGCACCCAAGTCGGCTGAGAACGACTTAAAGATGCCCAGTTTTCCTGCGGTAATTCTCCAGTTTCAGCATAATCACCAGGTGACTCAATCCTAGTAAAACCTACTAAAGCACGAACTTCTCGTAACCGTTCAACTAATACTACTTTTTCAATATAAGATTCATAACCTTGAGGAGGGGCGACAGGAGTTAGGCAAAAATCAGAGTTATTTAAACTCGTATCAGCTTTAGAAAAAACTTGCCATTCTGGAGATTTGATATCTTTAACATCAATTGAATCATCTTCACTAGAACCTTTACGTTTATCCTCTATATATTGCCAAATTTCTGCATCTGAATACTTAGCAAATTCTTTGAGTTGCCCGATTTGGCGGAAAGCAGAAAGAACATCAATTGTGCCAGCTTTTTCTAACACCATCCAATGTTTATCTACCAGTTGACCGAGTTGATTAACAGTGGTAGGAATGGAGAGAACAGAAAGCGTTATAGGGAACCAACTATTTGAAGCACCCAGTAATATACTCTTCATTTGTTCGGTGCAGCCTGTATCATCAAAACTACGCAAATGTGGATTACGTCCCCGACATAGGGGTAGATTTCTTTTACCTAATTCCCCAAAAGCATCAGACATCCGACGAGAAGCTTTACAAGCATCGCATCTAACATCAATATCGGTAGCAGAGCCCGAAACCCCATACTCGTAGAGGCGGAGATGACCATTACAATTAGTGCTACCTTTGTGTACGAAAAAGCGCCAAGGAAAATCATCTAAATGCCCGTGTTGACAAGCAACTAAAAATCTGGCAGGAATAACAGTAGGAGGATTTTTTCCTTTCGGACAATTACTGTGAACGTAGCGATTTTTTTCAGGTCGATAGCGGTCTGTTTTTAGCTCGAATAACCCCGATTGTAGAGGGGCAAGTAACCGGCATTGAGGACATAAAACCCAAGTTGGGAAGGGTGAAACAGGAATTCCTACTTTGACACCTTCATCAAATGGATTAGGAATTGCGTTGTTGGTATCGGAGGCGATAGGTGGTGTTAGCAGTCTTTTAACTTGATTTCCCAGTTCTTGACGAACGGCTGCTAGTAACCGTTCTTCTCCTAATTCCGAAGCATAGTTAATATCCCAATCATCTAATCCCATTACCATTGTAGAAAGGTTGGGTAAATCTACAACCGATCCTACGCCTGAAGAAAATAAAATTTGGCTAGGGCGTAATTCACCGACTTTGTTTTTAGATGGAAACTGATTTGTGGTCATAATAATTAAAAGCAGAATGGTAGTTTTTTAATCAATTTGAGAACTTTCATCAAGCGGTTGGGGTGGACGATAGTCATCATCGGGAAGACGATCATCTAAAATTAGAGCAATAGTTGGTTCTACATTTCGTAAAGAATTTAAGCAGGTAAATGGTTGCCAATTGCTTTGCCCAGGTTGTTCTAATAATGTGATGGTAAGACCATCTTTCTGAGTTTGATATTTTAAAGACCTACCCCCAATAGGATTACCTGCTATCTCTAACCAATAGTCGAGTTTTGCTTGTAATTCCTGTTTAACTAAATCACGGGTTTTGCTATCTCCTACCGCCCAAGCCCGATTACAAATTGTATCAATAGCCGCTTGCACAAATGGATGATCACGGGAAATTGTTCCGGCTTTATGATTGGCATTTAATTCGCTACCGGCTAAACGAATTAAGGAAACCAACAAAGCAGCTAATCCTCTATCAACGGCGCGGGGGGCAAAAGGAGTAATAGAAAGGGCTTCAACGTGCTGATAGAAGGTAGCATGATAATGTTCAAATTGCTCATAGTGAGATAAATCTCTAGGTCGTGCCCAGTTATAAACTGTTAAAACTAACCCCGGAAAAGTACGCCCTACCCGCGAGGTAGCTTGGATATATTCAGCAGTAGTTTTTGGTTGTCCTGTTACCACCATTACGCCTAAACGTTTTACATCTACACCAACAGAAATCATGTTAGTAGCGAGTAAAACATCTAAAGGTTTACGCTTATTATTTTTTTGTGGTTTTTCTGAAGAAAAAGGAGTCTCTAACCAATCCAATACAATCGGTATATCCGTAGAATTTTTGCGAGAAGTTAGTTCCTCTACTTCAATTCGTAAGCGTTTTGCTAAACCTCTTTGGTCTGTTTTTCCTAACCGAGATTGGATATCGTCATCAACTAAACGCCGGGTTCCTCCCAGTTCCCGCATTGAATTAAAATAACCGACTAAAGTCATCCAAGGATCAACAATATCTCCTTTTTTTTCAAATAAATCTTGCGATGCTGCTAACACTGCTGTATAAACCCGAATTAATGCTGCTTTTAATCGCCTTCCTGTGGCACAAATGCCTAAATAGCGCCGACCTGGAGAATTTGCTGAAGGAACACGTTGGCGAGAGAAAAAGTTGTCTGTGATATTTAATCCTTGAGGTGGAAAAACTTGCACTTGCCGCAAAAATAGGTTATGCACTTGGTCACGCGCTTGTCGAATTGTTGCAGTAGAAGCTATTACCTTGGGACGGACGATTTTACCATTCACTTCCCAAGAAGCTAATTTATCAACTGCTGTTTCATACAGTCCGACAAGAGTACCTAAAGGGCCACTAATTAAGTGTAATTCATCTTGAATAATTAAATCAGGCGGTCGTAAAAAATTAGTAGGAATTGTTTTAGCGGTGGGAAGCCCGTGTTTAGCTGGATGTGAGTCAGAATCCTCTATTTCAGGGGAACGGAAACCGTGACGAGTGCAGTATCCGTCTACTTTTCCAAATAGCATTTGCACTGCACCATTCCAGGGCATTTGGGCAAATTTGTCAACAGTTGCAATCAATAAAGTTGGCAATCGGCGATAAATTTCTTCATCTACAACGACAATCGGTAAACCTTCTGTCGGTGACTGTTTTTGGGTAAATAAACATCTTCCTAAAGCATCACCGCAGTAAATTAAAGTGCGTCCTTGTCCTTTGGCGAAAGATTCAACTTTAATATGTTGTTTGCCAGGGTCAATGTTAGAACCACACCAAGGACAATTTGTTAATTGATGGGGAGAACCGCTGCTACTTGGTTGATATTGTCCGAATTTTTGTTTAAGAATTTCTTCGCTTTGTTCTGTACGATTGGGAGTAGTTTTCATTCCCACCCATAACCCAATTCGGAAAGGTTCTTTTCCCCATTTTTGCTCATCTTGACGGCGAATTTCTTCACACGCACAAATTAAAGCTGTGGCGCGTTGGAATTGTTGTAATGTTAATAAGCGGAGGGTATAGCGCATCAGAACGGCAACACCGGCCTCCCCAGAACGACCAGCAATTGTTCCTTGCAATCTTCTCAAACCAATAGTGTAGGCTGTTAATCCCAGATATGCTTCAGTTTTACCGCCGCCGGTGGGGAACCACAGTAAATCGGCAATTGCTTCTGTTGGGTGACATCTATCTCTATGATCTAATTGGGTAATACTGGGAAGATTAAGTAAAATAAAAGCTAATTGAAAAGGTCGCCAGGTGCGATTTTTGGGGATATCAATTTCCTCTATTTTATCGCTATCACCGCGCCGTTTATTTTCAGCATAAATTGAGTGTATCCGTTGTTGCCACATGGCGCGGTTCATAAAACGGAAAGCTTCGGCGGCGTTGTTATCGGTTTGTAATAAATCAATTCCTGCTTGAATGCGTTGCAAAGCAATCTCACAATTTTCCATTGCTGTTTTTGCTGCATCCTGATATTCTGCTAAACCAGAGGCAGGGTCAGAAATTGTAGCAGTTTGTTGAGAAATCCATTCTGTGTAAGCAGTAGTTAAAGAACCTAAAGCCGTTGATAAATCAGGAATTTCTGCCAATTGTTTCATATCTAAAACTAACCCCGCCAGTCCGGGTATTTCTTCAACTTTTGGCGGTGTTGTTTGGGGAACTTCGTAAGCGGGAACGACTTTAGTAGAAAGGCGGATGGCGCGATGGGGATTTTCGGGTAGAGTTTCGGTGTGCACTCCTGTACCATGTCCAACAGCGAATTCTACACAGTTACGGTACAGCATCGCCATTGCTTGTTCTTCTGCAAATAAGGCGGGGTCAAGTTTACCCAGTTGGCGATTTTGTCGCCTTTTAATGAAGATGTCCGGTTGATAGTTATCGGCAGATTCTACAATGAGTTGGGGTTGAAATAACCACGCTTTATCTACTAATCTATCTGGTTCTTGTTGTCCATTTATTAAGAATAAAGTAACAATCCAATCATTACCCTGTTTACGAATTTGTCCTGAGACAATCACTTTTTCATAGTCGGGGTGAATTATCCAAGCGGGAATATTTCCTGCTTTGAGAAGAATGGGATTAGAAACCCCGCTAATTGGGGTACGTTTCCAGACAGTTTTAGGACTTTTACCATCTTCTTTGAAAATTGTTTCGCTGGCAATGCGTTCATACTGTCCCCAACCGGCTTTTATTTTAATTGCTTTGGCAGTTCCATCTACACAAAAAGTCATTCCCATTGAAGAGGGAAACATTTTTTCAGCAGGGGGAATGCTATTTTCTGTAGTTCCCTCTTCTGCTGTACCGCTACCTGCTACTGCTAATTCGTCTATTTGTTCGCGTGTTTCTTCTAATTCTTCGGGTCTAATGCGGCGATCTGTTGGTGCGAGGAGTCCAACAAGATAGCGGTCGCTGACTCGCATTTCGTCTATTTCTTCATATTCTCCCCCCGCCGGCCCCAATAAATCATCTAATATTGCTTGTTCTAAATTTTCCCGAATTCGATAATAATTTGACCGTTCTAAAATTGGCTGGGAATTACTTTCTGTTATCGCTAATTTTAATGACTTTTCGGCTTTTTCAGTGGCGGCTGAGGAAACAACCGGCACTATTTCTGAAACGCTGGCTGGTTCCTCTGTTTCTGGCGCTTCTGATGTTACGAGTGGTGGTTCTGGCGGAGGGCTTTGTTTCCAAACTGCCGGTGTTACCGGAGATGCAGGCTTTGGTTGAGAAGAGGATTTCTTTGTTTTGGGTTTGGTGTTTTGCAGAACCTCAACTACCCTCAGAGCAATGGTTTCAGACATCGTGCTGTCTTCCAAGTCCAGCACATCAGCATCTTGATCCAGTTTTAACCCTTCTAACAGAATAGCGAGGTGTGCTTCTGGGGCGGACACAACGGCACTCCAATCTAATTGAGCAGTCCGTTCGCGCAATTGTTGGTTAATGGCTGCTAAGTCTAAGTCGCCGGGAAGGATAGAAGGAAGTTGAAGAATGTTCATGCCGTTGTACCTAAATTCCACAAGTCAGGGTTGAAGTTTTGCAGCAGTGGAGAGGGGGTTTGTTGGGGGACAATTACCAGTAGTGCTCGCATTGCTCTCGTCATGCCCACAAATAAAGTGCGGCGTTCGCGGGCCAGGAGTTCTGCAATTTCCTCTTCTGGGGTACCTTTGGGAATTGTAGGATAAGGAGCATCCAGAAAACCGGCAATAACAGTAATCGGAAATTCGAGTCCCTTGGCAGATTTGAGTGTTAAGACTTTGACTCCCTGCCTGTTTAAATCTAACTCTCGACTACTCATAAAGTCTGCCTTTAAACCCAGATAATTGAGTTGTTCGGCAAGTTTTTTCCCGGCGCGTTCGGTAGGGGTGAGGACGGCGCAGGCATGAATACCTAAGCGGAACTCGTGGGCGGCTGCTTGACAAAACTGCTTTACCAGTTCGCCTTCATCATAGCGGTTGCTTACGCTGCGGACGGCTGGGGGTGGGCCGGTGTGAACGTAGGCGCGTTCGATAATTTCATCTTCTAGGATGCCATTGGCCAGATAATTGTGGGCGGCTTCGCTGATTTCTTTCGTGGTACGGTGGTTGAGGTATAGGATGCCGGTGCGACCGGCAAATTTTAAGTCTTGATGCACGTCACTCCAACGAAAACTGCTGCCGTAGATGGATTGGTTGGCATCTGCTGTAACAAACAGGCGGTTAGGGGCGCGACACAGCCCGATAAGCAAGCGTAGGGCGTTGGGTTCGAGGTCTTGAGTTTCATCGATGAGGACGGCATCATAGATGGGGGGATTTTTTAGGGTTTGCAGGCATTCCACAGCCCGACTCCGCAGTTGATGCCAGGTTTCCAGCCCCGCATCAGCCAGCTTTTGATATAAGTGTTGGCGTAGATGCCAGATGGCTTGCCGTTGTAATTTATTAAGAGCGATTGCTCGTCCGGTTCTGGGAGTTGTTTGGTAGCCGTTTAAGGTTTTGATTCCCCTTCCTTCGATGACTGTGCCAATTTCTTCCAGTAAGTAGTCTATAGTCAGGCGTTGTAGGGTTTGGGTTTGCGCTTGACATTGAAATGTGTTGCCTTCTAAGGTGGCGATTGCATGGGGTAAGATTTGTTTGATTAATGTTCGTAGTTGCCCAGATTCGGCGGGTTTGAGGTTGTTGGGGTTGTGAGAAAGTAATTCCCAGGCCACTTTATCGGCGGTTTTGACTTCGACATATCGGGCATCTTCACCTAATAAGCTTTGTAGCAGTTGTTCGCTGTAGGCAATCAGGGCGTTAGTGTAGGTGGTAAATAAAATTTTGGGTTCGCTGACACCGCTTTTTTTGAGGATTTCAATTAAGGCTTGGACGCGATAGAGGGCGACGGTGCTTTTTCCTGTACCGGGCCCGCCTTTGAGTAAAGTAGGGCCAGAGGCGTTGAGTGCCCAGGTGACAAATTTTTCCTGTTCGGGGTTGAGTTTGAGCAAAAAGCCTAACAGTTCGCCTTCTGTGAAGCGTAGCAAGTCGCCGGTGTTACCTGTAACAAAGCTGGGTTGGTCTAGTACGCGGTCAAAGTTGGGGGAGGTAATGCAGTCAAAAATCCGCTCAATTAATAGGGAAGGAATATCAACGGATAATAGCTCATCCAGGGTGCGACAGGAGAGAAGAATAGGAAAATATTCGTTAGGTACGAGTAATCGAGTCAGTAATTCTTCGGTGAGTTGGACGGGTAGCAGGATTTCTTTTGAAGCGTTTTGAGGTTGAGGGGTGGGGGTAGCGTTGGGTGTTAGGACATCTGACAAGTCGGGTAAGTTGCTGACATCAAGGGGGTTTGTTTCGGCAACGAGTTTGCTGCCTTTATAAACGTCTTTACGGGCATCTACGCCTAAGAGGGCCACCCATTTATCGCCGTAGGTGTAGATGATGCGGTAGTCTCCAGAACGCAAGCGGTAAACATCCCCTTTGTAGCCGTGCAGTTTTTTCTTTAAATTACCGTGAGGTTTAGGATCATCTCGTAGGACTTCAATTTTCTCTAAAATCTGCAAAATCCGCTCTTTTGGAATAGCGAATAGCTGATTTGTGAAAGTTGGTTTATGGATGAGTTCAAAGGGCATTTTATTTTATAAAAATTGGAAAAAATAGGATAATGTTAGTATTGAATCGACATCTTTTTATGTATTGCTTTGGAGGGTGGCTGCAATAGCATATAGTACGTTTTCTGTCTCGTTCACTACCTCTTGATTGGTAAATCGCAGCACTGTAAAACCATGTTGTTGCATCCAATCATCGCGGATTGAATCTTCTGTTTTTCGAGTTTCGTGAATGCTGCCGTCTACTTCAATAACAAGTCTTGCTTCGTGACAGTAGAAATCAGCAATGAAGCGATCAATATTGTGCTGTCTGCGAAATTTTGCGTTTAGTAATTGTCGATTTCGCAGACATTGCCAGAGGAGTTTTTCTGCGGGAGTTTGTTGTTTGCGGAGTTCTCTGGCGCGTTGGAGTAGTGCTTCTGGGATGCGCCGGTTCTTTCCAGCGAGTTTGGAGATTTCGCCCTCTCCCCCTAGCCCCCTCTCCCCTTGGGAGAGGGGGGACTGGAATTCGACTCCTCTTACTCCCTCTCCCTCTGGGAGAGGGCTGGGGAGAGGGTTGTTAGGCTGAGGGAGAGGGTTTGGGTGAGGGTTCCCAGGGCTTTGAGATGATGGGGAATTTGACATATCAATTAGGATTTTTGTTTAAAACAGAGAAATTTGTTCATACTGAGTTTCTGGTTCTACACTAGCTTTTTTCCTAGGGCTTGCCTTCCCCTTTTTCTTCCCTTTATCGTGCAACCCTTGGGCGACTTCTTCGGCGTAACGTTCGTGATTCAGCAGCAAAAGTCTATCTAGCACTTCCCGGCGTGCGGTTTCGCTGATGGTGAAGCGCAATCCTTGTTTAGTTTGGTGGAAATCATGCCCTAAGTCTATGTCTTGCCAACCGTAGGCGGCGGCGACGGCGTTATCCATTTCTATGTGTAATGAACGCAGTTGTTCAATATCGGCGGCGGTTTCTTCGGGGTTGTGGAAGCGGTTGTAGGTTTTGGTTAATCCTTCTTGGCGTGTTTGCATAATGCTTTGCCGGTGGGTGTAATATTTTTCGCCTATTTCTTCTAGGTTTGAAATTGATGGGGGAAAAGGGAAGGTTTCAAAGACATCTGAAGGTGAGTAATTTAAAGTTGTACCGCCAAGAGTTGAAGTATATTGTCGTGCCCATTCCCAGTGGAAACTACTTTGCATAATTGTAAAAATATAATTAGAATCATCTGGAAATAAAATAAGTTTTTCACTAAAAATTATCCCTGTTGTAAGCCAATCTACAGCATTACTTGGACTCACTCTAGCAGTAGTTAAAACTTTTGTTTTATCTGCCATCACATCATATAGTTCTGTCGTTGGTCTTTTAAATTGCCACCAACGTTTGGCTACATCACGATCTGTAGAATTACCTTTTGCTTTCTCATCTCTCTCTGGCTTAACTTTTTTTTCTACAATTTCTAAACAATCAGGATAATCAACAGCATAAGGTCTACCCTTTGGATTTTTCGGATCATCATACTCAGCATTCAAAGGCCAATCCTTAAAATTAATCACCCAACGACTCGGAGATTGATCTGGGCGAGAATTCAAATCCTCGCCATTCAAATAAGGAAATAAAACATCTTTATTGCGAGGATCTTTTTCAATCAAGACTCGTGCTTCCTCTGGAGTCAAAACAAAACCCATACCATGAACTTCTGTTCCCTTAAAAGATTTACTTTGGCTACCTAATAAACGATAAGGATTCCCTAAGATTTTACCCGGCGTTGTCAAAAATGCAGTAATTCCCTCAACCGGCTTTTCATCTAAAATAAACTCAGCCTGCCAATTTCCTTTAATTAGCCAAACATGAGCCACTTCTAAACTAGCAGAACCCTCCCATTTACGACTAGGAACAGCACGAGAAATCACACAGTTATTAGCAACTAATTGATCTAAACCAACCTCACGAGTATCACCTTGGGCAATTGTATTTGTAGCAACTAAACCAAACCCACCCCGAGAATTAAGTAACTGTTGCGCCCTTAAGAAAAAGTAAGCACATAAATCAGCACTTCCTCTTTTTCCATTAGCAATTTTTTCTACTAAAAAATCTCGATAATCTGTCCCTAAAACACCTGTAATTTTTTGCCCTCCCTGAAACGGAGGATTTCCCACCAACGCATCAAAACCGGCTTTCTCAGAACTTCCAATTAAAAACACCTCTGGAAACTCCAACGCCCAATGAAAAGTTTTCCTAGGCGGTTGTTCTTTAGGTTTTCCAATATTTAACATTCTTTCGCTCTTATCATAGTAAACCTTAATTTCCCGCTGTCTTTCCTCACCTTCTATCGCAAAAACACCCGCCACCTGCTGAGACAAAACACCCAAATCCTCAACCACCAAATCCCCCGTTTTCCCCGCTTGCATCAAAGCTTCCCCAACCAGCAAATCCCCAATAAACCGCACTTGATTTAAAGCCTTTTCCGCTTCCCTTAATAACTCATCCTTCCGCTGCAAATCCCGAATATCATTAACCGAAAACCCTTCTAACTCTTGCCGTTTAGCAATCGCCTCCTCTAACAAAGGTCTGCAAACTGCCGAAATAATCGATAATTGATTTCCCTCTTTCGGGTTAAGATTAAAAAACTCAATTTGCTGGGCATCCGTCACTCCCAACAGCGAATCACCCCATTTCAAAGCATGATTCAAAAACGTAAACGGTCGCCCCTTAGCCAAAGTAATCAACCACAAAGATAACTTCGCCATCTCCGCCGCCAAAGGATTTTTATCAACACCATAAAGACAGCGTTCCGCCACAATGCGCCGCGCCACCGTTAACCGTTCGTCATTATCTTTAGGTATCGGACATTCATCAGGACGAAACTGAGATAAAGTCCCCTCTGGTGCAATCACAACCTTACCCGGATTTTCCCGTTCTGCTGTTTCCCACGCCTCCACTAAACGTTCTGCCAAATAACGACAAGTCTGCACCAAAAACGCCCCACTTCCCATCGCCATATCGCAGACTTTTAGCTTTAATAAATCCTTAGCAGATTTCAGCCGCCATTCAGATTTTGGTTTCCCCTCAGCCACCCCTTCATAAACCAAAGGTTCGAGGGTATATTGCACAATTGGTTCCGTCAAACTACGCGGCGTGTAATGGGTGCCGGTTTCCCGCCGATTAGAACCTTGAGTCACATAAACGCTACCCGTCGGAATCACAACCGGATATTCCAAAGTATCCAACCGAATCAAACCGGCAAACGGCAAAACCCGCTGATACAACTCCTCATCATTATTACAAGCCACCCGCAAACGCTCCTGCATCCGGGGTAAAATCTCTGCTGAGAGCGCCTTCTTTAAAGCAGCAGGGGTTTTATTCGACTGTTCTTTGAGCGCTTTGACCAAATATTCCTCACCCAGGGCTTGCAGCCCCTCCAATTCCGCCAGCGCTACTTCCGGTTCCCGTTCCCGCGTACCAATTAAACCCAAAATCGGCGCACTCGCCCGAACTGCGGTATGGTCAAGTAAACCCTCGTAAACATGACCAATTTGTTCAATATCCAACGCCCGAAACGAAAGACGGCGAGGTTCCAAACTTCCCCCGACGCGAATTTGCAAAACTTGCAAAGCTTCCAACAAATGCAACACAATCCGATTATTCACTGGAATGGGTTCAGCAGCCGTACTTTTCCAGTCGGTAGCCGGTGCCCTTCCTTCTAAAAATGGGAATCTATCGGGGTCAAATAAACTTCCCCCATAGGCGGGAATATCCAACAAATCATGGCGAATTCCCCCAAAAACGGCCCGAAATGTCGCCAACAACCGGCACCAAGCATCGCTGCGACGTTCCAACACCTCCTCACCAAACTTATCCGCATCGCTGCGTAACTTAGCCGCAATCGTAGAAACGGCATAATTATCGTTATAAAGAGTTTCTCCCCCCGCCGAAGGAATTAACTTGCGTTCCTCAGCCGCAAACAAAAACACCAACCGCATCATCACGGTTAGCGCCGCTTCATAAAGCTGAGTTTCCGAGATATTCTTTAAAAGACTGCGATTTCTATCTTGATCAATACGATCTAAAGCCTGTACCAACACTTCTACAGCCCGCCGTACCTGATACCCAAGTTGGTCTGTAACTTCCTGTTGGTCAGTGATACTCTGGGAGAGCATGGTTTCCAGCGTTTCGGAGTCATTGACACCAAAAAACCGCCGCACTCCCAACAAACTCCGAAACGCCCGCAGCGTCAAATGTTCTTCTAACCAAAGCGTTGCGTACCAAGAAATAAAGCCGGTTGTTTCCCCACGCGGCGCATTCACCAGCATCCAATGTTCGCCATTTGTCACCAGCCCCAACCGCACATTACCCGCGTGCAATAATTCCATCATCCGAGTAGCAGGGCTGGCTTTCCAACGTTGTCCCGCCAAAGGTTTCTCTAAATCCTGTTGAGCCGGTACAATTTGAACTAATAACCGAGGTTTGCCGGCGTCTGCTGTGCCTTGAGGATTTACAATTACCCAATCAGGACGGAGGGTTTCGCCATGTTCTGCAACGCTTACTTGCAAGCCGGGGGGGATACGCTGCCCTTCTAACAATACCTCATCCGGCAATTCCAAACTCTGCCCCAACACAAACTCCACCCAAGCCCGATGTATCGCTTTTTCAGGACGCGCCCCAAATTGATTATCCTGCCATTCTTGATAAGCTAACCGTAACAGCTTCAAGTGTTCTGGGTCATGGGCATCTAAGCCACTGGGAAAGACTTTCAGCAAAACGGGTAAACTTAAAAAGGGGCCGGAAGCTTCAACGAGGGATAACCATTCGGCGTGGTGGCGTGCGGTAGACATGGTACGGGGTGGGGAGTAAGGTTTTATTGTGGGCGAATGGCGTTAACTAAGATACCTAGAATTTTATTGATATCTTTAATATAGTATTCACTGAGATCGATGGATATGGTTTTGGACTCTAATTTTAAAAACTGCCAAATTGTGCCAATGGTAATTACTCCATAAATTGCTTTAAGGTGATCCGCGAGTTTTTTGATGATAATTTATTTGATAAGCTTTTGGGGAATTAAGTAAGTTACTGCTAAAGGAAACAGTTGGGGTGTTGGGTTGGCAAATCGAGAACGAATAGCTGCTGTTTCCTGTTCAATTTCGCCTGGTATCTGTTCAATTCTTAATTTTAAGCTGTTGACATTTCGCTCAAATTGTGCTTTTTCGTCAGTATTAAATAATTCCAATTGCTTAAATTCTGGTTGCTTCAATTCTTGCTCAATACTGCGCTGTAATTCAGTTAAAATCGCTGTAATATCCGCAACTTCTTTATCAGCACGATTTTGTAAATCTCGTTGTAAACTCGCAGTTCTGTCATTCATCCGCGCCTGCAAGCTTTTCAGTAAATCCTCAGCATAATTTGGCCAAATATTTGCTAATTTTTGCTTAATATTATCCGGCGCTTCTTTTGGTAATACTGCACTTAAAGCTACTTGTAATTGCATAACTTTTAGACGAGTGAATTTACCATCTTTTAGCACTCCACCGGCTGTAATTACTTCTTCATGTAAACGCTGTTGATCACTACCTAAAATCACCAATCGGCCATAGGCTACTACCGCCGGTGTTTCCAAGCCAGAATTTCCAGAAACTACCCTCGCAGTCACACGATGTAAACCTTTCTTTTCACCCCCAGCCCAAACTTCTGCCCGTAGCAAACGTAAACACATTTGTACTAAACGATGATTCAAATGGGCTAATACTAAATCATCGCGCCCTTGGGATAATTCTGGATCAAAAACAATCGGTCGAATTTCTTTTGTATGAGGATGGGCTAACCCTTCACTACACACAGCCCAACTGCTTTTTAATGGTGGTAAATAAAAGGCTTTCCCCCCTAAATCTTTTATTTCAGCTTCGATTAATGGTGGCTGTTCTGCTAATTCCAATCCAATTTTTACTACGGTTTCAATATTATCAGGCGTTAACCGTAAATTCTGCCGAGTTTCGTTTAACTGTTCCCGCAATTTATCAATTTGTTCTCTCACCTTCCGCTCAAATTTTAACATCCGACGTACAGGTTCCGATTCTCCTTCTGCTTTGCTAGTATCCAAAGTAGCCCGATATCCTAACATCGCTTCTTCTACTTGTTGAGCAATTACCGGCCCAACTTTACCTAAATCTTCTCTAATATTATTAACTTTTAATGCCGCCCGCATCAAGAATTCTAAATCACCTTCTAATTCTCCGGGTTTAGCTCCTGATACTGAATTTTGTTGATAATTTTTACCGACAAAATGATATACTAAAACTTCGTTGGCTTTTTGTCCGTGCCGGTCAATTCTTCCATTCCGCTGTTCCATCCGGTTGGGGTTCCAGGGAATTTCATAATGTATTAATTTTGAGCAATAATTTTGTAAATCTAACCCTTCAGATGCTGCATCCGTTGCTAGTAGAATTCGCACTGGGGAAATATCTGGGTTAGCTTGGAAAGCAGCTTTTACTTTTTCTCTATCTTCCGAAGCCATCCCACCATAAAGGGTCATCAATCTTTCCCCCTCTACCAGTTTTTCTGCTGCCAATAAGTTATACAGCCATTTTTGGGTAGCCCGATATTCGGTGAATATAATTACGCGCTCATTTGACCATTTACCATCCGGTTTAATATGAGTAAAAATCCAGTTTAATAACTCTTTGGCTTTGGCATCTGGTCGTTTAGCTGCATCATCAGCCCATTGTCGCATTTCTTGTAATAGTTGTTGTTCTTCCCCCGAAAGTTGGCGAAATAACCGGCTAGTGTTTGTAATGGCTTCATCGGTTGTTTCTTCGTAAATTGCATCATCTGCAAATTCTTCTTCGACTTGTTCTAATTGCCGGCGTAAAATTCCTTCAGTTGGCCGTGATAAAGTGGTAGTGCGCCGGCGGGCATTAGTTAAAGATTGTTCGTGCTGGGCTAAGGTAGTTGCAAAGGCTTCTGGTGAAGAAAATAAACGTTTTTTTAAAAGTTTTAAAACAAATTCAGTGGCATATTTTTCGGTATTATCTGCCACGCCTTTACAGCGCAATTCGGTATAACGTTTTAAAGCTGTGTGTGCTCTGCGTTCGGCGGTGGGGTAATCCACTAAAATGGGTTCTAGTTTCCGCACTGGAAATAAAGGCGAACCATCCCAATTTTGCATTTCCTGTTTCAGCCGGCGTACCATGACAACTTGTAGTTGTTTATGATCTGGAGAGACTCCTCTCGCAAATCGTTGTGAGTCTAGTAATTCTAATAAGGCGGTGAAACTTTCGGGATAACCGTTATGGGGAGTTGCTGTTAAAAATAGCTTGTGTTCAAAATGAGGAACTAATAATCTAATGGTGGCTGTTCGTAGGGAATCAACTGCATATTTTCCGCCACCTGATGGTGCGACGTTGTGCGCTTCATCTACTATTAGCAAATCAAAACGACGTGGATAGAGGGGTTCACCTTCAGCGGGTAGGAGTTCGCGGAATAGTCGCAGGGGCCGGTCGCGTTTGATAAAATCGATTGAGGTAATTAATCTGGGGAAATGTTGCCAAGGATTGACATGGATACCGCGAGAACGTCGTAACTCTTTCATTAAGTTACTATCAACAATCCGAAAATCTAAACCAAATTTATCTCGCATTTGGTCGCGCCATTGAATTTGTAATGCTGAAGGGCAGATAATTAAGATGCGCCGGCAACGATGACGGATGGTTAATTCTTGGGCTACTAGGCCGGCTTCAATGGTTTTTCCTAATCCTACGTCATCTGCAATTAATAAGTTAACACGGGGCATTTGAATGGCACGAACAACGGGGTCAAGTTGATAATCTTCGATGTCTATACCGCTGCGAAAAGGAGATTGGAGAGTGCGAATATCGGCTGTTGAAGCGGCGCCCCAGCGTACTGCATCTAAAAAAGCGTCTAATTTGGCCGGTTCATCAAAGCCGGTAGGTTGCGGTAGTTCCATCCGTTCCCTAACAGATGCTTCTGGCTCTAATTCCCAGACTACTTGTAATTCTTCCCCCAAGGCGTCATCTTCTATAGAGGAAAGTGTAACTAGATTTTCAGGCCGGTCTGTTCCTCTTACCAGTGGGTTAGCCGGTATAGCACTGGGGCGAATGTCGGTTACTACATATTGGCGTGAACGCACTTTTACTAATTGGCCCAGTTCTGGTACTGCTCTAGTAAAACTCATAATTTTTTGTAAAAGTTTAGATATGGATGAAGATTAAATGTTAAATGGCTGAGTTAATTATTTCATGGATCTGCTGCCATTCCTGGGGAGTAACCTTGTAATTAGTAGCGTTTGGCTGACGAATCACAGATAAGCTCTTCAGTATTGGGTCTTGTTTTAAATTTTCCCTTAATAAGGGTGCGTCTAACAATTTTTTCGTAAAGCGAATGGTTGCTTGAGGTTTGCTACCCAACCGGCTTTTGTCCAGCCAATAGTCGATATCCGGTTGCTTATCCACCATTTTCGGCTGTTCGATAATTTCGGCAGTGGCATAAATTCCAGCTTTCTCTCCCGCCTGCCAAATCAATACCCCATCCCCAACGGTCATCTCGTTGACATAGCGTGTAACCAGCCAAGGCATTTGCTCAGAATCGCGGATGGCGTCCCCCAGCCGATAATATTTAGGATTTGCTTGAAATAACCAATATTTCACTCGTTTTCACCGGCACAATAAGCTGGTACTGCTGTTTGGGGTAATTATAGCTAAGTTACCGCTCCTAGTTTAGAAGGGAACCCGTTTAGGTTTTGAGTTTTGACACATTGGGTAAGGGAATCTGGATAATCTCTGCTTTTTGGGCAATCCTCAAAACTTTTTGTCAATGCAAAGTATCTGGCCGGTTTAGTAATTATTTGAAATAATGCAGTCTAATCTTGTAGAAAAGTTACCTTTACCGGACATCTGTACTTGTGGAAACAGGAAATTTAAATTTTTTATACTGATTTGTCTAGGAAAGTCTAATAACACTATCAATAACTAAAATATCAGGATTTAAGGGGTATTTTATCGCCCTGAAGTGGTGCGTCTCATAGAATTAATCTAATCTGTTTTCTACGTTCTTGTTCAAAATTAAAACCCTTATATTTTTACTGCTCTTGGTTCTAATGCAAAACCTAGTCCTTTTTGCTTTTTTCTCACCCTGTCAAATCCAAGAGTTTTACAAGTTATGATAAACTTGGTTTATATTTGAAGGAACTTAAGGAGGTTATACTATGGATTCAGAACGTCGTAAACTCGAAATAGGATTAGAGGTATCATTAAAGTTTGCTTTTGAACAATGGTGCGAACTATTGAAGAAGGATATCGATAAACAGATA
>NZ_JAMXEX010000038.1 GCF_025370775.1 Ancylothrix sp. D3o
AACTGGTTATTCAATGGGAACGGAAAATTAAAAACAAAGGTAATGCTGTTTGTCTGGTTTAGCTGCGTAGCAGCTTACCAGCACAGCAATGTCTACCATCGATTTAGGAGGCCAATAGGTAAGAGTGAGAAGTGATATCTCTGAAGCTGTTTTTGACTTGGCAATTGCCTCAGTTACAGCCGATTTGCTGATAATGCAAAATTGGCCAGACGTGGCATCAATTGACATGGCATCAATTAGTGTCTGCGCTGTTTGTGCTTCCCAGTTAATCATTAAGTCTAAATCACGCGGAGACCTGTTCTCTCCCCATAGCGAACTTGCTACCGAACCTCCTACTACATAAGGTATATTCAGCGGTAGCAAGATGTTAGCTATTTTTTGTATTAATTCAATTCGTTCTTTTATCACAATTTCAAAGGGTATTGATGGCATGGTACAATTAAGTGAAATTACACAAATTGCAGAATTATATCACAAAAAATTTTTCCAAAAAATTAAAAAAAGATTTTCTTAAAATTGTTTTAAAAATGTATAGAGTAAGCAATAAATTAAAGAGTTTGTTAGAAGGTAAAGTAACACCCATCTAATTAAGTAAAACTATACATTTTTTTGTTGAAATTTACTTAAGATAAATAATTGAAGAGATGTCTAAAAATCACCTTTCAGTAACCTTACCACCAGAAGCACTGGCCTATTTGGATGACATTGAGTGGGGTGCCGGTGTGCTGCGCTTGTTTGTGTGTGAAGCTTGGGAATATCCTCACGGCTTGGCTCAGATGGTTGATGAATGGGCGACGGATTATTTAAGCTCGGTATGGAGAAAGCTAGGAGTTTGGCAGCGCCGATTTCTAAAAGCGTTTGCTTGGAAGGCTTGTAAACAATTGGCTCTTATTGTTGGTTAAAAAATGAAGTCTAACCTTTATTGAACTTACACCTAAAGATTGGGGTGTATTGATAACGCAGCATCTAAGATCGCAGGGAAAGACGCTCGGTATCCTGAAAAGCTGGAGCAAATGACCGACTATTTAAAGGCAAGGTCAGCAACAAACAATCCCGTTTTCAAAAAGCAAATTAATTAATAGGAGCATCGATTAATGTATAAAACGAAAGCCTACTCCGCTGCCGGTCCAACATCGTCATTATCCTAACCTGAGTTCGGGAAAAAGAGTGGATAAGAAAAGATGGTTTAGATTTCTTTGCCAAACTTAAACGTAATATGAAAAACCATTTCATACGTTTTACTGACAAATTACTCTCTCGCAAACGTTTAATTATTGAAACGATTATTGACTAATTTAAAAATATTTCTCAAATTGAACATTCCCGGCATCGTAGTCCGGTCAATTTCATGGTTAACATCATTGGTGGTCTGATTGCAAGGATGCCATCAACCCAAGAAGCTTTCGCTTCACATGGACTTTGTTCTACCTTAATCTGCTTAACCCAAACTCAGGTTACTTTAGCTTACATCAGTTCCATTATATCTTGAAAAATCAAAAGAAAGGGATTAAGTAAATATGTTAACAGCGTGAAAGAAAAATATATATCCCAGCGCTTATAGCAGCTTTTGTATTAATAAATATGGCTATTAATGGGGAAACGTCTCGCTTTTTTATGTAAATAAACTGCTTAACTCCTGTCTTTAAATCCTGATAAACTACTTTATTATTTACGAGAATACGAGCCTAAAAGTTTGTCTTGTCTACGTTTTAGCTATAGTTATCTATCCGTCAGGAAAAGCTTTGCGTGTGCAGCTTTAAATATCATAAGGCTTCGCAAATTTCAACTTGATTATTTAGAATAGCTCTAAGGGAACCATAGGAAAGGCCTGAATTGCGACCTTTTTCACAGGGAAGTAATTGATTAACAGATCAAACCCTACCCATAGGGGTATAGCTCAGCATGGCTAAATTTCTTCACGATCATATGTGGTCAGACAGTATTCTGGCCATCAAGCTCAGTTGTACATTCAGTGATTTTGAGGCTTTTTATGACAAATTAATCGAAAAGTTGCCTCAAACTTCAGAAGAAACTAGGAAAAGAGGTGCAGGCACGATTGTGCGGAGGTTTTTCCCAGAAAGAACTCTTAACCAACCCACACGGTTAACCTGGCTCACCTACAAAGATGAAAGCCTGCTACAACATTTGATGCGGTATCAGTTCTTAGTGAGCGAACCAGTGATTGCAGACTTTGCAAAACTTCAGGTTCTGAACCGCGAACCAGGTGATCGCCTAGAGTTCGGGGAGTTAGCTGACTCCTTTGTTCAAGAAACCTACGGGGAAGTTAAACCCAAGCTCAGGCAAAGGCTGAGTGCAGCATTGCAAGCAACAGGGTTAGTCACCCGTTCGCAACAGGTAATGTATGTGCGAGAGCTTCCGGATCTAAAAAGGGCTTTCGGTGTGTTGCTCCATGTGCTGTTTGCGCCTCAACCTACAACAATCGCCGTTCAAGATATCCTCAACCATGTATTTTGGCGCTACTTAGGTTTGCGCGATCCTACTGACGTGGTAAAGGTGTTGCGCTACCTAGAAGCTAAAAAAATTATCGTGAAATATGTGCGTGCCGATCAACTGGAGCAAGTTACCACCGCATACAGTGCTGATGAGATTCTAAATTATAAGAGGTTGTCGTGAATCTAGGAGAGTTTGAAGTCATCGCTGATAGCTTAGCGAATGGTGTTCGCAGCGGACGCCATCTGTTCTTTATTCACGAGCCAGAAAACGCTCTCTTGAATCAGCTTCGTACCTCTCTCAGGCGTGGAAAACAGCCTACCAATCGCCTACAGACTCTCAATGTTAACGAACTTGCAGAGCCTTTACGTAATCCTGAAGCTACACTACGATTAAAAGAGAGGCTCAAAGACCATTTGGAGCAAATCCGGAGCATAGGAATACCCCAATTTTTGGTGCTGACCAAGCCAATGCTGCTAGTACGCTATCAAATAGGACTGTCGCCCCTTTACGAACATTACCTCGCGGATGGCACTTGCGCGATCGTTGTGTTGCCATCAGTTCCAACGTCGGAGTTATTAGAGGGGTTACCGAACTGTATAACGGTGGATGTTGAAACAATCAGGAAACCTTTTCCAGAAGTGGGACGAGTCGAAAGCCCCCTGATTGATTTAAGCCCTACTCTCTAAGGAGGAGTTTATTTTGACCAGTGAACTAGCCCCACTACGGGAACTCATTATTCCCAAAGCCAAACGACCAGAAACGACTCTTTCACTGGTGGAGGCACTGCGTAAGCCAGTGGAAACGGTCGAAACCTATATTTTTACAGACTCGATCCGAGCCTACTTTAACCAAGTTTTTGAAGAGGTAATAGCTGAACGCGGTCAGGCATATTGGATTCAGGCAGAGTATGGGGCTGGTAAAACCCACTTTCTCGGTACACTAGCCTCTCTATTAGGGAAAGAACGGGATGTCATTGAACAGGACATTTGGGACTGCGTAAGCGCTCTCGAAATTCAAAATGAGCGGTTTCAAGTTCAACCCAAACAACTGCTTCCAGTGGTGTTTTCTCTACGAGGCGAAGGGAGGCAAGGGGGACCGTTAGAACGCAGTCTCCTTGACATTATCGCCCGTGAAACTGCTGCCTCATGGGAATCGCAACGCCAGCAACATCCCGACTTACCTCTGCTTAGGGTAACAACGGATGATGACCTCCTCGAATGGTATCGAAGTCGTGGCGAAGGCTTACGTTCCGATATCGAGAGATTTGTCAAAGCAGAAACTAGCGTGACGCTAGCCCAGTTGCGGTCGGAAGAGGGGGATAGTGCTGCTGCTGAACAGATCGTGCGCTACTGCCAGCGCAATGAACTCCAGCCTGAGATTGCCATCAGTACAAAAGAAAGAGTCAGACATATTTATCAGCAGATTATAGAAGCCGGATATACGGGGATGCTGCTGATAATGGATGAGTTTGCCTTCTGGCAGGATCGGGAAAAAACTGATGAACAGAGAGTGGCTGATGAGGAAACTCTCGAAACAATCGGCCATGTATTGCCTAGAGATGAAGGAGCAAAAATTTGGACAATTGTAGCGTCCCAGAAGGCAGCACCAACTAAACTCAAGGGCGATCGCTTCAAAGAGCTAAGGCTGTTGGCAGATAGAGACCAGACTGATTACTACACAATTGCATCCGGTCGAATCCGAGATATCCAGCCTAATCGGGAACCAGAAGTCAATCAATATTATGACTTTTATCGCAATAATTTCCGATTTATAAAGTCAAATAATATTACTAGCGAGCAATTTGTAGATCGTTTTCCCTTCCAACCTCGCGCTTTTGATATCATCCGTCGAATCACGCGGGAAAATCTACCATCCGCTCGATTTGGCATCGGTGTTCTGTATGACATCCTGAAACAGGGAGAGCTACTCCAGCAGAATCGACTGATTACTGCCAGTGATTTACTCAGAAGTAACAGCTTGACTGATGGCTTTAAAGATACACTCTATGAAGACAGCTACAGAGCGTATCAGGAAGTAAAAGATGGGCTAAAAGAACTGGAATTAGATCCAAATGATCGTCCCATTGCTGATAATATCTTAGGAATGCTATTTCTAGAGCATATTGCTTACCTGGACTCTGGAATAGAACATTGGTTAAAAGTCTCAGACATTGTAGAGGCAACGCTAACCCGCTCTGATGTTCTACATAGTGAAGACGCAATTGATTTAGTCTTGTCACAATTAAGAGAACTGAGCCAAATTGAGTACCAATCACAAAAGCAAGTAGCAGGTGAGAGACAAGCCCGTTTTGTCTCAGTTGAAAGCGATAGATTTAATCCAGGTAATATTTTTAGACGTGCCAAGGGAAAAACCACGAATGATGAGGGCAAACTCTTAACAACCTGGGGGGAAATTCTCCTGGCTCCACCGGATAAGACTTTTGGGAAAGACAGCTTACTCAGCAAGTTGAGTTTAAACACTACAACCTCAAGTCGTGTCACTCATAATCGAGTAGAGTACAAACACGAAGTTGTGGTAACTGACCAGTGGAACAGTAGCGCTTACGGGAGTCAACTAGATTTAGATCACCATGCGCGAATTGTTCTCCTGACCTATCCAGGTGAAATTGACACCTCAGAAATTTTAGATGACCGGATAGCCGTTGTAGCGATCGCTCCTCTGACTCAAACAGCTAAAGAATTCATCCGAGATTGGCTGACGGTTGATGCTTTACAGGAGAGATATCGCAATGATGCAACAGCAGATGGAGAAAAAATGCGGGAGTTTCTCAAGGAGAAACGGAAAGATATTGTTCCTGAAATCCACAAAACTCAAGTTGAGGCTTATAGGAAAGGAAAAGTTTTTACACGGCGCTCTCTGGGGATAAAGCTGAGTGATATTTTTCGCCAAGCTAGGGAGGAGCAGGCGATCGCGTCTCTAACTCAGAAGCTACTAGCAGACACTTACACTCAGCCATTAATTGAGACTTTAGAGTTTAAAAGCGGAAAAAATTTCGCGCTGGCAGATGTGCGTAAAGTTTTTGAAGGATTGTTCTTCCCTAATCCGTCGGCTGGGAATCGGAATGCTGTCGAAATCTACGGAGTTGGACTGGGATTAACATCTGCTCAGAATTCTTTGGTGTTTAATCCTCAAAATTGCCAAGTTTTCGAGATTCTACGCCAGCAGTTGAGTCAGCATCAAGGACGGGTGACGCGAACTCAGCTAGAAAAGCTTTTAGTTGCTGCCCCCTATGGATTGACAAAGGAATTACTCTCTCTTTACCTGCTGTGTTTCGTACAATACGGTAACCCACGCTCAGAATTAGAGCTAAGCCCAGATACTACAATTCGGCTACGGAATGGTCTGACTCCACCTAAACAACGCCTGACAACCGATTTAATAGGGCAAGTCGAGTGGAGCAACAAGTTTGACCGGGAAATTCGCGTTCTCCAAGAGTCGCAGGGGGTTGATTGGAATCAAGTTGTTCCTTTTGCTCGAATCCTGGATGACACTTTGACAACGGAAACAGACTCACAACGAAAGTTAGAACAAGAGGAACGGTTAAAACGCGCTTGTCAGGCATTGGGGCAGCGAGTTGAAGCTGTGGATAATAGTCTGAAAAGCTTGGCTAGAACGTTGGGTTCTGCTCTGCCAGAGTCAGTCTGGGCGCAACTTTCACCTCTGCGATTATTGACTCAGACTGCTGATATAGATGACTTCTTTAAAACCGCTCAGGCTGAGTTTGAGAGTGAGGAGCAGCTTGAAAAGGCACTAGGTGATTTTGAGGCTCTAGAAAATTTATCCCATTTGAGTACAGATTTGGGCGCAGATCGAGCCTATCTGAGGCAGTTGAAGGATTCCTTACCCCAGACAGCAGATTTACGAGAAAGTCTCGATCAAGTCCTAGAGCAATTTAACTTGGAGCTACTACTGGAGTCGCCCAGTTTTCAAGAGAGTTTGCGCTCGCAACTTGATCAGCTCAAAAGCGATTACATCAACCAGTACCGCATCCATCACCGCGACCACTACCAAGCTGTACAAAGTTTACACTCTGACTTAGTTGGGGCGGAAGAGAAGCTGAGAACCTTAGAAGGGTTAAACGAGATTAGTGAATTGGGTCTACCTGTCACTCCAAGCCACCGGCACAGGCAAGAGATTCTGCTCAATCAGCTACGGGTTTGTTCGGCAACCGATCAGGAGTTACAGCAGGGTTTGGCGCACGATCCTTTGTGTGGGCGTTGTCGCCTGGAGTTACGGCAGCCAGTCCCCAGTGAACCAGTCACAGATTGGCAACGGGAATTAGATGGGGCGCTGATTGAGCAATTTGCCCGATTAAAGAGTGAAACAGTTAAGCGCCTACTCAGAAATAGTGAGACAGAAAGGCTGAGGGCGCTGCTGCAAATTCTTGAATCAGGTAAGGCTGAGGATTTGGTCGGGCTGCTGACAGATGAGGTAACGCAGCGTCTCCAATCCCTTTTGCAACAAGCAAATGTTGTCTCTGCTGCGAGTGATGTGTTAGCACAGATAAGGGAAGCTTATCCGACAATTGAGCGTCAGCAACTACAAGAAGTTGTACAGGCAATAGAACTACTGCTAGAGGCTAAGTTTGAAGAAGCGGAACAAGAAAATCCAGGTAAGACCGTGCGAATTAACCTGGAGTAATGTGAGATCGAGGCAACAATGGGGAACTTTAAAAGAAGAGAGAGATAGGAAACTAGGCTGTGTCTATTGATTCTGAAGTAGTTATACAGATTTTGAGGCGATCGCCCCAAGGCTTCACCCCGTTTGAGGTTCTAGATTATCTGCTGACCCAACCGCAGTATCAAGGGTGTAGCAGAGCTAGCCTCTTTTCTAAACTGTTACCTGAACTCCAAAATCTGCGTGATTCTCAAGTAGTTGCCCATGTCTCCCCTCGCTGGGTCCTAGTGGAGGCTTTAGAAAACACTACAGAAAGACTTATTGATCAGTCTAAAGATGCAGTAAGTTCTGAGGAAAATAGTAAGACTCAAGCTTCAGTCTCTCCAAATGGCTCTGATGAAGACTCACATACTCATCTTCAAGAATGGACACCCCAGGTGGGTGACAAGGTTTTAGTGAAGGGGAGAGGCTCAACTCTATTTTCTGTTCTGAGTCTCATATATATAGGAAGTGAAATATATGCTGAGTTATCACACCCATTAGGGCCACAATCAATTACTATCAAAAAACCTTTTTCTGAATTAATCCTCGCTGATTACAAGAAACTAAAACAGAACCTTACTGAACCCAATAATTCAAAATTTACAGTAGCTATAAAACAGGAGGATAGCCATGTTGTAGAGGCTTCACTGGATGTTCCTATTGAAAAACTTAATATATCCCTACGTGCCTTTAATTCTCTGAAAAAAGCTGGTATTAACACTGTCAGAGAACTAGAAATATGTTCTGATGAAGGTTTGCTGGGACTCAAGAATTTTGGGCAAACCTCACTAACTGAAGTACGGTCAGCACTGGCTACCTTTCAACCTCCGCTCAAATCTACACCAAATCAAGAAATTTCTCCCTTGCCTGAATGGGCAAATATTCCTAGTTTACAGGTACCTACATATTGCTTATCTATATCTGTTGCTGTGCGTAAGCTTGTCAGTAAATATCGTGTAGTTGCTCACTTGATTTTTGCTTTTGAGGCAGGTCAAATTTTTTTTGATTCACAGCAAGAGGAAGAGTTAAAAGCTGCTCTCGATCCCTTTCAAGCACTGCGTGATGCTCCTCAAAGCTATCTTGATTGGCTTGCTAGTTTATCCAAGTCCACACAGATTGAGGTCTTAGCCAAAAAACAGTGGACACCAGAGAGGTTAAGAGAATTATCCCCACAACAAGTTCTGTTTGCGATTCCCTCAGATGCTAGTCAAACCACTCTTTATGCTCTTATATCTGGTCAAATACCCTCAAGATGCTTTACAACGATTGCCGAAGAAATAGATGATGCTTTGGATTCATTAAATGATAAGAACAAAATTATATTGAAACAGCGTTTAGGTTTGTATGATGGAAACCGACGAAGCCTTGAAGATATTGGGCAAGAGCTAGAACTAACTCGTGAAAGAGTACGACAAATTGTAGATAAAGCAATCAATAAACTGAATGCTTTTAATAAACAAAGTATCTTAATACAGTTTAGACAGGTAGCAATTAATACCTTGAAATCTGCTGGCTCCCTTATTACACTACAGAAATGGTGTGAAGCTATAAGTAAGATATATCCTCCTGGGGAAGTTCACTTACCGTCAGTCATTTTGTGGCTCGTAGACTTTATTCCTGAAATTCAGAGTTTTCAGATTTCAAAAACTCAATTTTTTTATACGAATCCACTAACTCACCAAATATTGTCGGACGTACAGCCTCAGCTTGCAGAGTTTTGGGAAGGACAGAGGATTAGTGAACGCTCTCAACTTCAGCAAATCATACTGGCTCTATTACCTCAAGATATTCTTAATCCTGAAACAGTTGCCAACAGTTTAATTAATGTCCTGTGTCAGGAGGCTATACCTGGGATATTCAGCGCTGAAGCCTGGAATATAACAGACTATGCCTACTATGTCTTACATCAAGCAGGAAAGCCCCTTCATTTCTCAGAAGTAGGTCAACGAATCCAACTGCTAAAACCAGACTGGAAAGCAGAAAATATAGAAAGATCTGCACAGGGAGCGATTGAGCGTCACCCTGACATTATTCGTTGTGGCAGTGGTATTTATGGCTTACGGGAGTGGGGAACTATGGAATACAGCCACTTTCGCGAAGTTCTGCTTGACTATCTAAGTAAACAGCCTTTACCTGTAGATGCTGAAGATATTTATGTTGAATTGAGTCAGTCCTACCCAGTTACTCGTGCTACAGTGTCGATGAACTTGAACCTTCATCCAAATCTGTTCCACAAATTTGGTCGTAGCAACATTTATGGAGTTGCAGGTAGACGTTACGAATTACCTGAGCAAAATCTTATCAATTTATTAGTTGCAAAACTAGAAGTTGAGCCAGTAAGTATTTATGCTCTGGAACGCGATCCTGATTTCTGCGAATATAATTATAAAACTATAAATTTATACTTAAACGTTAGTCCTCTTTTCTGGCAGGTTAGCTCATCAAAGGATAAGAAGTTTGCCCTGTCTGTTGATGGAAAACGCAAGTATGAAGTTGGAGATGCTCTGAAGATGATTCAGGAGATTTTTAATCAAGTCCATGAGCCTCTTCATAGCAAAGACTTTCTTCACATGATTCGTAGCTCCTATGCTTATCCGCCAAGAGAAGGCGCATTCGGGCGCATACTTACGGAAAACAAAGATTATATAACTATCACAGAAGCTATCTTTATTCCACGGGTATGGATGAGCGATGAAGCTCTAAGCCCAATTCTAGAAGATCTAGATACAGAAATATTTCGTGAAATTGTAGCATTCACTTTGAGTTCTGCTCGCAAACAGCTCTCGGCTAGCGTGCTATTTGATTGGTTAAAATTTTGCTATCGAAACCGCTTCTTTTATCGAGGTTCATTAATTTTCGAGCGAATCAACCTTAGTGACTTATCAGACGAGATAGTACAGATAACTCGCAAAATTGGTAAAGTATGCCAGCGAAATGGTGATATTTCAGTCCTTAACTTAGGACAAGATGCTAACAGTCAAGAAATTGATCGTACTCTCCGTCTAGACCTTGAAGACTTACGACAGCAAGCTCAATCTGGGCAACGCACTCCATCAAAAGGTCTAGCCTCTAAGCCAGACGGCAAGTATCGTGTCCGCCACGTTGAAGTTGGTATTGAGGTTCATGTCAGTAAGGGGGGTGGAACGGATAACCCTTACGCTCACGTCTTACAAGTTCTGCTCAACGGTGAACCATTCGACCCCAGCAGACATAACCCAATTCCTGCCAATACTGCTACTCTCGAACAAAGACAGCAAGCTCTCCAGAAGCTTTATGCTACTGAGCTGACTGCCTATGGTCAGGTTGACTCCTATCTTCAGGTGGCAATTGGTCCACGACCGAGTTGGGGTATTGCCTATCGTCAGATGGAACCTATTACAGAACCAGCAACGGGGGGTGTCGCATGAGTATTACTACCACACTCTATGACTATGCCCTTCAGTGGCTTGCCAAGCTGCCCAAAGCTGCCAAATTAGTTCTTTGGCTCGACCCTCATACCTTACTGGAAATAGCAGACGATCTAGTTGATAATCGAGGCAAGTCCTGGCAAATCGTTTCCTATCGAGGAGATGACTTTCGCTTTCGTGCCACTCTCAACCAATTAGACAACACTCAACCTCTAATCATCTGGATACGTCCCCCCATTGGTAAAACCAGCGCTTTCCTCGACCTGACGTATCTGGCAGATTTCCTCAATCGTCACGATGGTATGCTTGACCTGCGCCTAGAAAGTGTTCTCGGAGAGCTGACACCCTACAAAGCTTGGCCAACTGACTTGGTTACCCAAAGTAGCACAGTTGTTTCCTGCTTAGGAGCCTTGGCTACAGCGGCAAAACTCTTTCACCAATTCACTAGCAAATCTGTCCTCAACAGCTACAACCTAAAGCTGCTGCTTTTGCATATCCGTCAACCAGAATTGCCCCTAGAGCTACTGTGTAACATCTCAAGTCAAAGACCAGCCGAACTCCTAGCCTGGTATCTGCGAATCATTCTCGCCACGTCTAACAATGACTCTAACCCTGGTTTAGTTGAACTGGCTGCCAGTCTTTCTACCCCTACTGAGTTTCTGGAACTTTCAGCAAGTGACTTAATCCGCTTAGCCTACGCCTACCATACAACAACAACACTACAGGCACCCCACGCTGTCGATCGCCTCCTCTGGCTACCCCGTCTGTCCAGCGACCACCTGAAAATCCTCCAATCAACTCTGACACTGCTTCAACAAGATCAAACAAGCTGGAAAGCTTTATTGAACAGAGCCGAGCAACTTCTGACATTTGAACAACTCAGCGATCTAGTTCAGCAGTTGATAGCTATAACGCAAGAAATTGCTAGCCGAACTGACCTCTCAGGAATTTGGGTGGCAGCAGTCTGTATTGCTATTGAGGAAGGCAAACTCCTGGAGGAATTTGACGTTGCTGTTTACACTCCTCGTTCGCTCCAAGGTGACTACTGCGATGTAGCTCAAACCCTGCAACAAGCCCTAGCAGTAAGTCAAAAGGTAGACATTCATCTATCTGAACAATGTCCTACCTTTAATGACATCTTTACTTTACTTGACTGGTATCGCAATCAGAATATCCACACTCAGGAATTGGAAATCTCCCGTACCATCCGTAGTGTTCTCAAACTGAACCAACTTCCAGGACAATTGCGGGAGAAAATCATTGAGCAACTCCAGAATCTGCGAGCGCACTGGCGAGACTTCCTAAACCTCTTAGATGAAAAATTAGCTGACCTGGTAACAGGCACTCAGTGGTCTAAATTTTGCCATCATCCCCGTCACTCAACTCAATTTCTCTCAGATATCTTGCCGTCTCAGTTGCCCAGAGACAGCCGCGTCTGGTTTCTAATTTTTGATGGAATGCGGCTAGATTCTTGGGATTTGGTAGTTCGCCCAATTCTGGAAGACCACTTTCAAATCACCGAAAAGCTTTATCTGGCTTCCCTACCTTCAATCACTGATATTGCTCGTGTTGCTCTGATTGCAGGTGGAACACCAGATAAGTGGAAAAATGCTTCAGGTCTGACGATAACAAACCACAATATTCTGGCAGCGAAAAAGTTGGGAATTTCCTACGAGCGGCGGCAGCAAGACCTCCAGATTGTTGTGCGTTCTGAAACTCTTGAGCGTCAGCTAAGACTAGGGCTTGGCGAAGAGGATGCTAAAAAATACAACATTCTTATCTACAACGTCAGTGATGATTGGATTCACAACTGGCGCGATGACCTTGCCAGCCTCAATGATTTCATTCAAAAAACTTTAGTCGAATCCGTATTACCAGATTTAATTGCCCGTATTAATCCCCAGGATATTGTTGTACTCTCTAGCGATCATGGATTCGTTGAACTCTCTAGGGAGGATGGAATTGAAATCACTCATCTCGATAATCATAATATTCGTTATCGCTATCTTAAAACTACTGTGCCTACCTACGGTAAGGGTATTAGCTATGGCAGTTCTGAATATACCTATGAAGTTGCTGTAGGTCGTCAATGGTTTAAACGCTCTGATAGCAATAGAATAGACCGCTTTACTCATGGTGGCATTACCCTAGATGAAATGGTTGTCCCAGGAGCGCTCCTGAAACCCATAACTCAGCCAATTCGCAAACTTGAATTACTCGATTTACCAAGCCAGCTAGTAGATACTGAAGATCAAGAAATTAAATTAGTTCTATCCGTTCTCAATAGTGGCACACAACGCAGCTCGTTTCTCTTTAATTGGCGCATTGATGATAACCCGCCACAGGTTATACAGGAAGAACTGGCTGCTGGCGATCGCATTCCTCTGACTCTCAGTTTCTTTGCTCAGCTCGGTCAGCAACTTTTGACAGTTGAACTGTTGGATAGCAAAGGAACTCGTCTGGCAGTTCACCGTATTCCCCTACAAGTTTCTACTCGTCGCGATAAAGTTGAGTTTTCCGATCCACTCGCTGGACTAGACTTTGATGATTAGCGTCAGGTTATCTCCATGAATGCTAGAAGGTCATTGGACGAAAAAGTTCTTGCTTACTTGAGCGATCGCGTTGTCCTCAAACCCCTGACGCGCTGGAATGATGCGTATAAGGAATTTCCTCGCTACGTCATGGAATACCTCTGCGCTCGATATATTGACCCTACTGCTCCCTCCGTTGGTCAACAGAAAATTGATCGCCTTCTGAGCGAACACTATGTCGGTTCTGAAGGCAAAGAACTCATTAAAAGCCAAATCAAAGAGAAGGGAGAATACACAATCCTGGGTCAATTCCAAGTTCGCCTCGATGCTGCTCGCGACCATTACTGGGCTGAAGTTCCAGCCCTTGGTGAAAACTATGTCCGTGTTAGCCAAGGAATCCTACACAAATTTGGTGATGTTTTACTCACCAGCGGAGCCTGGGGAACAGCCATCATTGAGTACGATCCTACTTACGAATTAGGTCATAAGAAGTATCCTTTTTACATCAAGCAATTCACTCCTTTCCAAGTAACTCGGTTAGAGTTAGATGACTATATTGAAAAAAGAAATTTATTTACAACTGATGAGTGGATCGATCTAATTATCACCTCTATTGGCTTTGAGCCATCTCGATTCACTGAACGGGAAAAGTACCTGATGCTATTGCGTCTAGTGCCATTTGTAGAGGCTAACTACAACTTAATTGAACTCGGACCACGCGAGACTGGTAAGACCTATACCTACCGCAATACATCTAGCCGCTCCTTTGTCCTCTCTGGCAGCCGTACTACCCCTGCCACTCTATTTTTTAACCAAAATACTCGTAAAGTCGGAATTTTAGCGCAAAAAGATGTCGTCTTTTTTGATGAGATAGCTCACACCACGTTTTCTGATGCTGCTAGCACAATCTCAGTCCTTAAAGACTATATGCAAACCGGGCGCTTCTCTCGCGGCAATAATGAATATAATGCTCAGGCCAGCATAGTCCTTGGTGGCAATATTGATACAGATATGGAAAATAAAAAACCTCTATCTGGCTACAAGCACTATTTTGCTGTACTACCAGTTGAGTTACAAGACACAGCTTTCTTAGATCGCATTCACGCCTTCCTACCCGGTTGGGAAATGCCCAAAATTCGTCCGGACAACTATGCTCAAGGCTATGGCTTTATCACTGACTACCTGGCTGAAATATTTAACCGCCTGCGACGCACCAATTATTCCCTAATTGTCGAAAAATATACTGAAGTAGACGGTCTAACAACGCGCAATCAAACTGCCATCAAAAAAACTGCTGCTGGTCTTCTCAAGCTCATCCACCCTCACCGAGATGTAGATTCAATCCAACATGATGAATACTCTACCTGTATTAGTCATGCTGTTGAACACCGTAATCGAGTTATCGAGCAACTGGCAGTAATCGCTCCAGAAGAATTCTCAAAAAACTCTCTAGCATCTCTAAGAGAGGGTTGGAAAAGCCACTCAGAGGGCTTTTGAGTGTCTCACTGACAGGTTTAAGACAAAATGGCTGCAAGGAATTCACGGAGATTGCTACCGCCAACCATTACTGTGTAATTCCTCTAATTCAGGAATCGTTTCTTCTGTCTCGCCAAATTGTTCAAATAATATAAATTCAAGCAAGCCGGCTTCGTCAATTTTTTCTAAGAATTGTTGCTGTAAACTGAAAATCTTTGTTACCGTTTCTGATGGTAGTCTTGCCATATAGATAACCTGTGTTTCTAGCTAAGATAGTATATCATTAATGGCTTATCAACACCAGTATTTAAAATCCCTTTATGGAACCCGATGAGCTTCTAAAGCTCGTTCAATAGTATTCCGATACTCTTCTACTCTATCTATTTAACAATCTCCTCTCTTTCTGGATTCAAAGTAATAAAAATACTATGACGATTTCAAAGATGAGTATGCTCAAGATGAATAGCAATATCTTCATCTGCAACAGAAATGCCATTTTGCCAAAGCTCATACTCACTAATATCAACATCGTCATCCCAAACTAACCCATAACCACCTTCCTCAATCTTAAAGTTTTTAAAAAACGCAGGATTATGGAGTTTAGCAAACATGGGATTCTCTAGGAATTTAGAGATGTTGTATTGTCTGAATTCATCATCGGTAAATTTTACAAGCAAAGTTTGATTATCAATAGCTTTTGCCGCAACAATATGAGGATATTTCATAAATAACAATTCTGATAAATGGGTTTGTATCCCCCATAGGCTTAGATTTCTATGAGGGAGTGGAGGAATGGAGGCGCAGATATTCAGACGTGAGTATCTAAGAAAGACCGGCAACTTTCAATTTTTCAGCAACTTTTAACTCAGCCAAACGCTTTTCGTATTTTTGGTCTATTTCCAATGTAAAGTCGCATAATTATTTAGCTTTTTGTTCGGTTAATTTGGCAAGTTCAAGCAGTTCTGCTAATTCACGTTGTTCCTGTTCGCTCATGGATGGTTGTGTCATTGTTGATTTCCTTATGCAAGTTTTGAGCTTCCTCGTATTTATTTTAACTTCCAATACCTACCAGACACCGCTCTTAGATGTTTTCTCACCAGAATTTGATAGCAGACTCTTCATAAAATGGCTAACATAAACCTAATTTCATGGCCGATCCGAAGTTTGTCGGGTTCTACAATCTAACGTTTTCAATATAAGTTTCAGAGACATATAAAGATTTTTTCATAAAAAGCCCTAAATAGAATACAATTGAAATAATGAAGCAATCTTATTTTTTTAAGGAAGAAAAATATATAATTTTTCCTGTGAACTCCTTATTAAATTTTATTAAATTTTTGATTGTTGGGAACTTTACACTATTAGCATTCTAATTGTATTGGTGCTATTAAGCAGGTATAAAGATGCAAAAGTGTTCTTTAGGTAATTTAACTCATTTAGTCTTGCTCACTTTACTTGGTCTGACTGCTCCATCAGTTTCGGCACAGGATTTTCCGATTACCAGAATTGAAAGCAAAGGATTGGGGCACGGAAATATTTACATAGGTGGTTTTAAATTAATAGTGCCAGATACTAATACAACCGTGAACGCTTATGGCAATAATTCTCGTTTACGGCGTTATGATGTTCATTTAGCTAAAATGTTTGAAATAACAATGTGGGAGTGTAGTAAACTACGCTCCCAAAATCAAGCTACAGCTTACGCTAGGTGGGAATATAAAGCAGGGAATGGCTCAATTGATATGGGGATTTTTGAAATTTCCTGTCCTTTAGCACTGGATATCCGTCGCGCTTATGGATTGGGCCAGCCAGAACGGACTGTTATTTCTAACTATAGTATTAGAACTTTACAGTGGTCATCCGAGTCGGCAGATATTCCTAGACTCCAAATTACTGGAGGAAAAATTGATCGCTGGCTTGATTTTGTTGAGGGTTTTAAGCCAATACGATAGAGAGGCGAATAGCTTTCTGAGTGGCGCTACAATGAACGCCATTGAAGGTCATTTGGAACTGTTATTTTTGAGGAAAAAGCTACCACCAGCCTGCTGAAATTTGTCCCGAAGGGAGGGCAGACTTTTAGATGGTTGGTTGTAATAGCTTTTCCCTTCAGCAGTCGGGAAAGAAGCCCAGGTGGGAGCGAGTTTAAACACAGCATCATCAAACCGACCCGCCACAATATCCTCATAACCACCGGCCTGTTTAATTAATTGGACAGCCGCTAAGTCTTGGGATTCTGGACTAAAATCCGGTAGCTTTAATTTACGAGAGATTTCATCCCAAGTAGTTTTGAGGAATTGGTATCTACCGGCTGCCGTACTGCATAGGGGTCTCCCCTTATACAGTGAGCAATTCTTTACATTAGGATGTGCTTTAAATGAATTAAAAAGGGGGCCGGTGAACATCATCCGATAACCATCTGGGCCGGCAGTACCCTCCGCAAAAGCAATTGTTTGTAAGAAAGCTTGAACATTCCCGTTTTTAATTGCTTCTGATAGCGGATGACTGGAAAGAAAAATTTGTCTGGGTGCCGGTGTTGGAGTAGGTTGACCGATAATAGCTAATCCTAAAGTGGAAATGGCGATGATTGATAGGCCGGTGGGATTAATCATAGCCGGTTCTCCCTCCATAGCTTTTCTAATTGACTTTCATTCATCCCCGGTTTTACTTGTGGGCTGTAGAGCATTTTGATTAACTTTTTATCCAGGGATGAATACTCAGTAATGTCTGTCCATTGTTGATAAAATATGCTGTCTGGATATTTGTCGGAATCCGCCGGCAACCCAAATGCCTGTGTTAATTCTTCTCGGATTAAATGGGAACGTTCTTTTTGGGTGACACCTGTGGTAGAAATTAAAATCTCCGCGCCCGTGATTTGTTTTGTTTCATCCCAATTAAGCCAGAAGAATCCGCTATTGCCTGGTTGATAAGTGGGAATGAATTTCTGAAACTCTGCTTCTGGAGTAAACCGGATTCGTATATTACCAGTGTTGGGTTTAACGAATTCTATTGGTAAATTAGTTAGAAGCTTTAATTCACTGGTGACAGTTTCCACTGTTTGTAAATCTTGGGGAGTGGGAAGACCGGCTATCTCTAACTTTATAGGAACCATCCATTTCTTGATTACACCATCATCTGAACTGCCAAACTCAGATTTAAGCGTTACCTCTTTGAAATAAAGGAAAGTCTCATCTGGAGAAATGGTAGAAGTCTTGGGTTGGTTGTTTTGTCCAAAAAATGTTGTTGATGGCTCATTGTACCAAACACTTATTAGAACCACTAACGCCATAGTAGAAATAAGTTTCATGGTTCATTTAAAGCATCGGTAATTTTTCTGGCAAGTTGTTGAGCAAGCTGTTGTTTCTGCTCAGTAGTTGGGAGAAGCTGATCCGAGGCAAAGGCTTCTAAGATCGTGCCATTTTGTCCAGAGCGAGTCACGCCATACCGGCCTCTATCAGCTTTTAAAATCCCAAATTGTTTGATTAATTTGGAATCAAAGGGGTCATTAGGATTACCGATAACTCCAGTCCCCCACCGACCAGGTTGACCATGAATTTCCAGAACTTGATAATTTTGGTTTTCCAAGGCGGGAATGTCGGCGATATATTCTTCCCAAACATTCCATTTTTTCATCATGGCCGGTGAATCAGGACGGATAACTTTCCAACCAGTTTCCTCTAGCATTGGCTGGAGAGCTTCGACGATTAATTTGTTCATCTCTTTTTCTCCAGCGGCGCCGGTTTCATCACGCGCATAGATCCAATGGCCGGCAGATAATGCTATTTGTTTTGTGGAAATATTGGTTGGAATGTTGGGGTTAAAGATTGTATTTTGGGCGATAGTAGTAGGAGTATTCCTGAATATTTCAAATCCCAGGACACCCAACGCCGCAACTGCAATAGTCTTGGGTTTCATGGTTTGGGAAGAGCAATTGCTGTTTTCAAATGTTCATGGACTTTCCAATCTAATTGGCCAGCCAGGTATCTCTCAAAGTGACCGTGTGGCCCTGAAGAACCAGGGAAGGTAGGGCCAATTAAACCGACAACACTTCCTTTACTGACGAAATCACCGACTTTAAATGGCCTCACCGAATCCCGATCTAAATGAACATACCGATAAACTTCATCTGAGGAAGTTGATTTAATCCCGATAATTCCACCAACAGGAGAATCGAGCTTGACCTCATTAACTGTCCCTTCTTCAATTGCCAGGACCGGCCACCCCGGACTAGCGCTATAGTCAACACCGGCGTGTTTTCTGGTGCAGCTTCCGAGGGGCCGGCAATCACCGGGGATACTACCGGCCACCGCATCTTTTCCTGATATTCCAGCTAGAGGAAAAACAGGTGGGCCATGTAATAAAATTGATGATTGCTGTTTTGAAGAAGGAACTGATGGCAGGGGAGTTGGATTTACTATTGAGCGTAATATTTGAGTCGGTGGTAAATTTTCTATTTTTTCCCAAGTTGGCGCCGGCAATAATTGCAATCCCACCAAACAGACAATCAGAATAGCTGCGTTTTTCTCAGCAGAGTTAATTTCAAGAGAACTTGGCGATGCCGGTGGATATTGGGGAGAGACTACTGGTTGCGGTGGTGTCGGTGAATATGGATGTGCCGGTGGATACTCGTTATGGGCTACTGGTGGCGTTGATGTTGGGGGATAGTACGGCGGTGGTGGATATGAATATGGCGGTGGCGCGGATGTTGGGGGATAGTAGGGCGGCGGTGGATATGAATATGGCGGTGGATATGAATGTTGCGGTGCCGGTGGATATTGCGGTGTCGGTGGATATTGTGATGCCGACGGTGGTGGATATGAATGTGTGGGTGGTGATGTCGGTGGCGGTGGTGTCGGTGGCGATGGTGCCGGCGGATATTGATAATCCTGTTGATGGTAGGGGTGGTGGGCTGCCGTCATTGATGCTGAGGAATCTTCTATCCCACTATCACTACGCGGTGACTCTGGTATTTCGGTGGCGGGTGCCGGTGGTACAGCGCCTGGGGGTGCCGGTCTTGTATCCTCATAAGTTGTCTCCACAGTAAACTTGAGTTTCATTTCTCCTCCTTGCAAACATCAATTGTTCTGCCAAAGAAATCTGGTATTGCACAAGCGGCTTTTGTATCTTTTCTGGGGCTACCACCGGGTGAAGAATCACTATTGTTGGAGGGAGTAGAAGTTTGAATGGAGCGAATACCATTTCTTACTGACTCCTCTCC
>NZ_JAMXEX010000039.1 GCF_025370775.1 Ancylothrix sp. D3o
CGCACTCAGGCGCTTGCTATTCTTGCCAATGCAGCTTCTTTAAGCAGTTCAGAAGCTCCTGACATCGTGCTGCAACGTTACTTTGATGATGGCACTTCTGTGCCGGCCTATGCAAAACCGGCTCTGGCTGCTGCAACAGTTGGGCGCTTGGTAGTTAACTATCCTAACATTCGCCAACTACGCCCCAATCAATCCGCAACTCGTGGAGAAGTTGCTGCTTTCCTTTGCCAAGCTCTCAATTTACCACGCACAGTCCCACTGTCTTATATTGCGGATAATAATCGATTTGTTATCCCGCCTGAATGGGGCGGTGCTTCTCGTTTGAGTGAAGGATTATTAAGTGTTTTAAACAATGGCAAGTTCGGCTACATGGACTCCCAGGGAAACATCATCATTGCACCGCAATTTGATGAGGCGCTTCCTATTTATGAAGGATTAGCAGCCGTAAGGAGGGGAGAAAAATGGGGTTTTATTGAGCGCACGGGCAAGTTTGTTATTTCACCGCAGTTTAATCTGGTTGTCGTAGGTTTTCAAGATGGATTGGCGAGAGTGTTTTTGGAAGACTATCAAGTTCGTTTTATAGACAAAACAGGCAAAATTATCCTTCAACCCCAATCAAAGGAAGTTAATGCTTTTTCGGAAGGGTTAGCAGCGATAAAAATCAATGGCTTATGGGGCTACATGGACAAAACCGGCACGATTGTCATTCAACCACAGTTTGAGGAAGCAAAAAGGTTTTCTGAAGGGCTTGCGCCTGTGCGATTAAAATATGTTTGGGGTTACATAGACAAAACCGGCAAATTTATCATAGAACCACAATTTCATAATGCGGAATCCTTTTCGGATAATTTAGCTGCCGTTCAAGCTCAAATTACCGATGCTCCAGATCGTTGGGGTTATATTAATCGCACCGGCTCATTAGTTATTCCCACGCAATTTTCTGCTCCAACTGAAGATTTTAGAGGACGGGTTGTTACAGCCTTTAATAAAGGGTTTGCTATGGTTCGGAAAGGGGAACAAGTTGGTTTTATTGATCGTGCGGGGAAATGGATACCCGCACCACAAGTTGCTGATTTTGATACTCTCATAGATGGGATGGCAAGAGTTAATGTCGGGGGTACTTGGGTAAAAGAACAAATTGGGTGTACTAATGATTCCGGTTGTGAATATGCTACGAATTTAAAAGGTGGTAAAGTCGGTTATATTCGTGTCCCTGAATGACAATGATAATGATGGGGAGTTATTATTGTTTGGGAGGCTGAAAATTGAACCGCTAAACAGTTAGCTAAAAATCTATTTCGATACACCGGCCCCGATGGATCTATGCTCGCTCGGCGCGGATTTGGAAGAGCCGGTTCTTGTAGTGGGCCGGTGGATGCTGGATGGCCGGTGGATTTTTTGGGGCCGGTGGATGTTCGGAGGCCGGTGTCACGCTCGTCCATGCTTTTTTTCATGGGATTTTACAAGCCGGCTTAGGCAAATTACCGCACCGGCACCCCAAGCAAACATTGGCCAATCTCATATCCCACCGGCACAAACTAAAACATAGACAAATTACGGCACCGGCACCCAAATAAACCTAAACAAATCCCGTATTTCATCGGCCCCAAAAAACCTGGACAAATCACGCAATACCATCGGCTCTCATCCAGACTTCCCTAAATAAAAGTAGACCACCGGCCCTGTTTAGCCAACGATCCGCAAGTTATTCAACAGTCAACAAAAAACTCAAGCGCGATTCACCGGCATCAGTAGATTATTGCAGCGCTGGTGGGACACCGGGGGCCGGTGTATGGAGTGGGACAAGTGGATCTGTTGGGGGCCGGTGGATTTTTGGAGGCCGGTGGCTCTATCGGGGGCCGGTGTTACTCGTTCGTGCCGGTGGATCTGTCGGGGGCTAATGGAACTCGTTCGTGCGGGTGTCATGCTCGGAAATTTTAAATCTTATGGCTATTTTAGACCGGCCCCAAAAAAATATAAATTATCGCCGCTCCAGGCAGACACCGGCCAACATCGTATCCCACCGGCACCCCACTAAAACATGGGCAAATTACTGCACCGGCACCCCCAACAAAAATCGGCCAAATCCCGTATTTCACCGGCCCCAAAAAACCTGAAGAAATCACGCAATACCACCGGCCTCCCAATGAACTCCAAATAGTGCGCTAACCACCGGCCTCGTTTAGCCAACAATCAGCAAACCAGTCAAGAGTCAAGAAAAAATTTATTTGGATTCACCGGCATAGGTAGATTTACAGCGACGGTGGAACTCCGCTCGGACGGTGAACGGGGTGCGACAGGGGAATGTTCGCTTTCCGGTGGATGGTGGAGAACAGACGGATGCTTGGGGGCCGGTGGAACTCCGCTTGGACGGTGGATAGGGTGGGACAGGCGGATGTTTGGGCATCGGCAGATATTGAAAAGCTGGTGGATCTTGAAAAGTTGGTGGGTGTTGAGAGGTCGGTGGAGCTAAAACCTGCCCTTCCATTGGCTTCCTAAAAGCCGAGCGCAACCTTTGAGTTACCAGTATTGAATGGCTCAAGAGCCAGCTAAAAGCAGATTTTGATTCACCGGCATCGATGATGGAATAAAAAAAGTCTGTAAAAATGAAGGGTCAAGCCTGGGATTTGGATTCATCGGCACCGATGGATGTTAATAGTTGGAGCGAGAATATTCAGATGCCAATGAATGGATATTGAGGAGCCTGTAGATGTTGAGGAGCCTGTAGATGTTGAGAAGCCGGTGGATTTTGTGGGGCCAGTGGATTTTTTTTTGTCGCTGAATTTTGAGAGGCCGATGGATGCAAGAGGGCCAGGGGTTTTTCTGGTGTCGGTGAATTTTCTGGTGCCGATGAATTTTCTTGTGCCGGTGGATGTTATGAAGTCGGTGGATTGGGTGGCACAGGCGGATGTTTCGGGGCCGATGATTTTATTTGCTACTTTGCTGCTGATGTCAAGTTCGCTATTTCTAACGCAAGATGGGAAGGGGTTTATTTTATTAATTTTGCGAGCGGTTGAGGAGGTTTCTTTATGAGTTTTTAGAAGCAAATTTTTTACCGCAGATGGACACCGAAGTAGATAAAGCAGATTTTTTAAACCCGGCGACCGCCAAAGTTACCGGGTTTTTATTGAGGAATAATGGTGATTAGTTGGGAGGATCAAAGCGGTTTACAGCAGCGGCGATAGCAATCATTGGAATACTTGCTGCAAAACAAACTAACCACTGATCTAAATTCATCGGAGCGGTTTGGAAGATGCTGTTAATAAATTGGGAATTGGCAAAAATAATCTGCAAAATAACCGCCGCTATTACCCCAGCAGCAATGGCCGGCGCACCAGTGACTTTTTCTTGTGACCCTTGTAGCTTTGCCACCAAAGAGATCCCCAATTGACTAATACTTAATAGATAAAAAATTCGTCCCATTACTAGCGCTTGAATTGCCATAGTTCGAGCTAATTCAATACTTCCCCAAGGCGATTGACGTACCCATTCAAACATCGAAAAAATTAATGTCCAATTATACAGAGAAACAGCCAAAATTCGCTTGATTCGATTTGGGGTTAAAAACGCTTCATTAACAGGTCGCGGTGGCTGTTTCATTACTCCGGGTGACTTCGGCTCAAAAGAAAGCGGTACTGTCATCGTGATGGAGTTGAGCATATTTAACCAGAGAATTTGTAGGGATAAAATGGGCAATTCTCGTCCCAAAAGTGTGCTGATTAAAATTGTCATCGACTCGCCACCATTCACCGGCAAAATAAAACAAATCGCTTTCAGCAAGTTTTTGTAAACTGAGCGTCCCTCCTCAACGGCGGATTCAATAGAAGCGAAGTTATCATCTGTTAAAATCATGTCCGCCGCTTCTTTTGAAACTTCAGTACCGCTTCCCATTGCAATACCAATATCGGCTTGTTTTAAAGCGGGTGCATCGTTGACACCATCGCCGGTCATTGCAACAATTTCGCCTCGTGATTGTAAGGCTTCAACTAACCGTAATTTTTGCTCCGGCGCCACGCGAGCAAAGACGACTCCTTCTTCTACGGCGTCGGCTAATTCTAATTTGCTCATTTCTGCCAGTTGGGCGCCGGTGTAGGCAACAATTTTTTTGTTTTTGTTGCGGAAACCCATTCGGCGAGCAATGGCGGCGGCGGTGGTGATGTGATCTCCGGTGATCATTTTGACTTGAATACCGGCTGCTTGGCAAGCGTGAACGGCATTGATGGCTTCGGCGCGAGGGGGGTCTATCATTCCTTGCAAACCGATGAAGGTTAAGCCCGCTTCGATATCACAATGCTGAACGCTTCTTTGGGTAGCCGGTACGTTTTTGTAGGCAAAAGCAAGGACGCGCAAACCTTGTTTAGCCATGTTGTCTACTTGCTCTTGAATAGAGGGAATGTCTACGAGAATGCTATTAGCTTTGCTGTCTAACATTTGCCCGCATCTCTTTAAAACTGACTCGGCAGAGCCCTTGACGTAAATGATGTTATTGCCACGCATTTGATGCAGGGTTGCCATATATTGAAACTGCGATTCAAAGGGGATAGAATCTAGTCGGGGGTTTAAACGTTCTAAAGCTTGTTGTATAAAACCGGCTTTGTTTCCCGCCGCAATTAAAGCGCCTTCGGTGGGGTCGCCAATGACTACCCAGTTCCCGTCTTTGGGTTCTAAGTGAGAGTCATTGCATAACAAACCTGCTTTTAAACATTCTTGCAATGGCGGTCTGTTGCTGCTATCCACTGGCTCTTGGCTATATATAATCTCTCCTTCTGGAGCATAACCGTTGCCTGTTATTGTATAGGTTTGACGGCCTGTATAAATTTCCTGTACGGTCATTTGGTTTTCGGTGAGAGTGCCGGTTTTGTCGGAACAAACGACGGTGGCACCACCGAGAGTTTCAACGGCGGGGAGTTTGCGGACGATGGCGTGGCGGCGGGCCATGCGCGAGACTCCGACGGCTAGGGTGACGGTGATAACGGCGGGTAAGCCTTCGGGGATGGCACCGACGATGAGGGCGATGGCCGGTTCTACGGCGTCTTTGAAGCCACGCTGGTTAAGGCCGACGGCAAATGTGAGTGTTGCCATTCCTAGCACGAAAAATAACCAGTTCTGGCTAAATTGGTTGAATTTACGAGTGAGAGGAGTTGTGAGATCAAGGCGCTGTTCTAGGAGTTGTGAAATTTTGCCCGTTTCGGTTTGGTTGCCGGTGGCGACGACAATACCGGTGCCTTGTCCAAAGGTGACGAAACCGCCCGCATAAGCCATGTTTTCGCGCTCGGCGAGGGGGGTTTCTGGGGTGAGGAGTTCGGTGCTTTTTTCGACTGCTACTGATTCGCCGGTGAGGGCGGATTCATCTATTTGTAAATCACGGACTTTTATTAATCTTAAATCTGCGGGAACTTTATCACCGGAAGTTAGTAAAACGATGTCTCCGGGGACTAATTCTGTGGAAGATATTTTGATTTTTTTGCCTTCACGAATGATGGTTGCTTCGGTTTGTACGGCGGAGGCGAGGGCGTGTATTTTCTTTTCTGCGCCGGCTTCTTGAATGAAGCTGATGGCGGCGTTTGTGGTGGTGACTCCCCAAATAACGCCGGCGTTGATAAATTCACCGAGGAGGGCTTTAATTAGGCCGGCACTTAGGAGGATAATTAATAGGGGTTGGTTGAATTGGAGGATGAATTTTAACCAGGCCGTTTTTCCTGCTTTTGCTGTTATTTGGTTGGGGCCATATTCGGAAAGTTTGGCGGTGGCTTCTAGGTTGGTAAAGCCGGTTTCTAAGTCGGTTTCTAGGAGGTAAGATATTTTGTCTGCCGGTAGATTATGCCACTGATAGTTTTTGATTCCTGTAGTTGTTTGCATAGGTTTCCCCCAAATGTTATTTCTTAGTTTGGGGGAGGGGGATGAGAGGTAGATGAATTTAAGATGAGAGTTTTCTCATAAACAGAGTCGGTAGCCTATTCCTCGGACGGTTTCTATTTTATCACTGCCTAATTTTTTGCGGAGATAACCAACATAAACATCGACAATATTTGAGTTAGGGTCATAGTCGTATCCCCACACATGACTGAGTAGTTGTTCGCGGGTTAAAACTTGTCCGGGGTGTCGTAGAAAGGTTTCGGCTAGGATAAATTCACGGGCAGGTAATTCAATTTGCCGGCCTGCTACCCAAACATAACGAGTTTTTAAATCTAAGATAATATCACTGGCTTTTAATTGCATATCATCTTGTTTGGATATGGGTTGCCGGTCGCGTAGTCTGGCGCGGACTCTGGCGAGGAGTTCTTCAAAGCGAAAGGGTTTAGTAACGTAGTCATTGGCACCGCTTTCGAGGCCGGTGACTTTATCAGTAATATCATCGCGGGCGGTGAGGATAATAACGGGGAGTGTTTCGCCGCGTCCGCGTAGTTCTTCTAATACTTGAAATCCGTCTTTTTTGGGGAGATTAATGTCAAGAATTAGGAGGTCAAAATCTTTGCTGTCGGCGGTACGAATGGCTGCGGAGCCGTCTTCCACGAGGACGGTTGTAAAGCCGTTTGCTTTGAGTCCTTTTTGAAGAAAGGATGCGATGCGGGGTTCGTCTTCTGCGATGAGAATGCGGTTCATTGTATGTAGTGGGGCTGTAGCCCTACCATTTATGTAGTAGAGCGTAGCATTTTTTTATCAAGGTGTGTGAGCTTTTATCCTGGCTAAAGCATCTCAGCAGCGGGTTTTTCTGCTTCTTTTTTACTGCGTCTTTTGTCTTTGCCGTAGACTTTTGCATTAATATAAGCTTTAGATAAAAATTATGCCAAACTTCAGCTATGGTTCGATCTTTGTAATTCTTATTAAAGCCAGATTTTGCTACATCTAACCATTTATCGTTATATTTTGCCTGCGTCCGCTGCTTAACATCAGGAGGGCTTGACATAGAATTGTTAAAACTTTGCCAATTCCCTCTTTATTACTAATAGTCATTGTGTCTTTACCTAAATTAAATTTGTTTTGAATCGGTTAGCTTCATAATATCAAAGCCTTTTTCCCGAAACGTCACTTATAAAAAGGGTAAAATCAAAGCAAGTTTTTAAATGCTGAATTTGCCCACTTTTATATAACCGGCCTCTAACCAAATGTCAAGAGACAAGTATTTATTTTTTTTACATAATTATCAAAAGTTTTGCTTACCTAATTTCCAAAATCCACCGCCGCCACTTTCCCCTACAATTTAGGCGGAAAAATGCGACTTAAATCTAACAACAGATCAGGAAAACAAGGCAAAGGCACTCTTTGATTAGGCAAAACAATACGCTTATTCAAATACCCAATTTTTCTGAAATCATTTTGATAAGGCTCACTGTAACACTCAAGCTGATAATCAAATAAATTAAAAATCCAATAACCCGAAATTCCCGCCTCAGCATAAAGCGATTCTTTGACATCCCGATAATAATCAATTGACGAATCCGAAACTTCCATTACCAACAACACATCCTCTCCTGATGGATGAGCCGATAAATAATCATCTTCCGTACTTTTAGCAATTACAAAATCTGGTTCTGGTTCACTATTTGGCGGTACAATAATTGGAGCCTGACATTGTAGTATTGCCCTATCTCCTACCAGCTTTGGTAGTTCCTTTAATAATTTTCGTAAACAAGTTTCGTGCAATCTGCCTTTTGAATCCATTTGTATCAACTCTCCTCTAATTAATTGGATGTGATCATCTTCATGCAAAAACCCTAATTCCGCGAGTTGGTGATACTCATCCAGCGTAAAACGTTTCGCCTGAATAACACTCATATATCCCTCCTTAATTTTTCCAAATCTTGATTTTTATTTTAAACTACCCTTAGCAAAACCCTCTAGCCTCACCCGAAAAATTGACCCCTTACCCATCTGACTTTCTACCTCAACTTTCCCGCCATGCGCCTCAACAATTGCCCGTACAATTGCCAAACCTAGCCCATAACCCTCGGAACGCCGACGCGTATTAGAAGCCCGTGCAAATCGCTCAAAAATTCGCTCCTTATCTGCCTCTGCAATTCCCTCTCCACTATCGCGTACCCACAAACAAAACTCCCCATTTATTTCCTTTAAACCTAACACAATTTTATCCCCTACATTAGTATGATCTACAGCATTTTGAGCCAAATTCATAATCGCCTGAGTTAAACGCTGCCGATCTGCCCTAATAACCCCATTACCCCTCACTTCTAACTGCCAATTTCGCTCACCCAATGCTCTTATTTTGGCAAACAACTCCTCAATAAAACCAGCCATTTCTAACGGTTCCAGCCGCAAAAAATCTGGACGTTCCGCCTTTGCCAACAACAATAAATCATTCACAAGTCGGCTCATTCTATCCAACTCATCTAATACCAAAGCAATCGTTTCTTTTTGCTCTTCTGGATCATCTCCAAACAACTCTAAATGACCGCGTATAATTGTAATGGGAGTCCGTAATTCATGGCCGGCATCATTAATAAAACTACGCTGGCTAATTAACGCAGATTCTAGCCGATCTAACATCTCATTAAACGTCATCGTCAACTCCGCTAAATCATCCGAACCCCGCACAGCAATTCGTCTGCTCACATTCGTTTCACTAATAGAATGGGCCGTTTCTTTTAACACCCGTAAAGGCTTTAAAACTCGACCCGCCGCCCACCAAGTCAACACCGAACTAACAACTAAAACCCCCACCGTAACCTGTAAAATCACCAACGTAGTATCATTCAACTTTTGAGCATCTCCCGCCGTCGATTGAATCACCACAAAAACACCCTTTTCTTCCCCCATTTTTACCGGCTCCGCCCAATACCTTAGCCTTTCAGTCGGCGCAATTAACTCCCCCTTTTTTATTTCTTGTAAAGTTGACCAAAGCTTTATTTTTTCAGGGCTTTCTTGTAAGCTTGTAGGCATTGCCGAAGGACTACACTTATAAAAATTACCATTGACAAACGTCAACATAAACTCGCCATCCGCTGGAATATTACGGGCAAGAAAATTATCAAAAACAACCCTAACTTTTGAAGAAGGATAATTTTGATATGCCATAAATTTACGGAATTCTTTAACTTCTTGAACAATCGCCATTTTTGCTCGTTCTTCAAGACGAACCGAAAGCACCTGACGAACCGCCAAAATAGAAATACCAAAAGAACAAACAATTAAAAACCCATACCAAATAACAATACGAATCCGAACCCCAAAAAAAATCTTTTTCCACCCAGAAAAATCTCTGAAATTTATCATAGCGGGACTAAAACAAAAACACGATCTAAATAAGTTATAATGGTTGAACAGCAGACATATAACGTTAAATTATAAACGATGGAAGAGGCTACCTCCTCTGCCATGCCCTTTTGTTTTGATTGATGGTCTTATGGTTGAACGAAAACTCTAACGTATTCGCATCTTACTTGAGCTTGTTCGATGCTCTATTTGGGCTTTAATTTTATTTAAGTCCCGCTAATCAATACCCCGGCATCTATGGATCTATGCACTTGGTGGATTTGGAAGAGCCGGTTCTTGTAGTGGGCCGGTGGATTTGGAAGAGCCGGTTCTTGTAGTGGGCCGGTGGATGTTGAGGCGCTGGTGGATGTTCGGAGGACGGTGGATGTTCGGGGGCCGGTACACACAGTGGAGCAAGGGAATCTCCAGACACCGATTGCTCTGCTGGATGGCCGATGGAACTCGCGTGGGGGCCGGTGGTACGCTCAGAAAATGCTTCATCTCATGGGATTTCACAGGCTGGCTGCGGCAAAATATACATTACCGGCACCCCAGGCGGACACCGGCACGAACGAGTTCCACCGGCACAAACTAAAACATGGGCAAATTACTGCACCGGCACCCCAAAGAACCTGGACAAATCCCATATTTTACCGGCACCCAAAAAACCTGGACAAATCCCGTATTTCACCGGCACCCCAAAAAACCTGGACAAATTACGCAATACCACATACCCAAAAAACCTGGACAAATTACGCAATACCACATACCCAAAAAACCTCCGAATAATGCGATCAGCCACCGGCTCCCTTTAGCCAACGCTCCGCAAGTTATTCAACAGCCAACAAAAAACTCAAGCGCGATTCACCGGCATCAATAGATTATTGCAGCGCCGGTGGGACTCCGGGGGCCGGTGGATCTGCCGGGGGCCGGTGGATCTGCCGGGGGCCGGTGGATCTGCCGGGGGCCGGTGGATCTGCCGGGGGCTGGTGGATCTGCCGGGGGCTGGTAGATGAGGTGCGACAGGTGGATTTTTGGAGGCCGGTGTCTCGCTTGGAAATGCTTAACTCCTCGCTGTTTCAGGCCGGCGAACGAGAAAATGTAGATCACCGGCCTCCCCGTCACCACCAGCAGCCAGAGACTTCGGCAACTTTTACGAGTTCCATCGGCTCCCTGCCACCACCGGCCAACATCGTATCCCACCAACTTCCCCAACACCTTGAACCACACCGGCATCCCTGAATTTAATAAAGCCGGTTAATCTGTCTGAGCCCTTGGATGTTGAAGACCCTGTGAATTTGTCTGCACTGGGGGATATTGAAGGGCCGGTGATACTGCCTGCACGGGGGGAATGTTGAGGGGCCGGTGGGAATCTTGGGGCCGATGAAACTCCAAGTGCCGGGGGGACTCCTGACGCCGGTGGAACTTTAAGGGCCGGTGGTAGTTCGGGGGCCGATAAATTTTGAGAACTCGGTTTTCGCGCTAAGACTGATGGATGCTGGAGGGCCGGTGGTTTTTGAGAACTCGGCTTTCGCGCTAAGGCTCGTGGATGCTTGAGGGCCGGTGGTAGTTCGGGGGCCAGTGGATATTGAGATTTCGGCTTTCGCGCTAAGACTGGTGGATGTTCGGGGGCCGGTGTCACACTGAGAGAATTCTTCAAAATCATGGCCATTTTAGGCCGACACAGACAAAATAGAGATTACTGGCACCCCAGGCGGACACGGCCCATACCGTACACCGGCACCTAAATAAACATAAACAAATTGCCGCATCGGCACCCCAAGCGAACACCGGCAGCGAATTAGACCTGGGTCAATTACCGCAATACCCGCATACTCCGAAGCCAGTTCGCTCTCACAAATGCAGACCACCGGCACAGGGGGATGTCACAGATCCGGTTTCTCTATAGGGGCCAGGTGTTTTTGTGATGCCGGTGGATGTCGGAGTGCCGATGGATGTTCGCTTTCCGGTGGCTTTTGAAAGGTCGGTGGATTTTGAAAGGTCGGTTCTACCTAGATTGGCGCTTGTTCCCATTAGCAAACTAGAGACCGAACCTAACCTCTGCGTTATCAAAATTGAATAACTCAAGAGCCAATTACAAAGCCGATTTGGATTCACCGGCACCGATGAGGTAATAAAAAAAAGTATGTAAAAATAGAGGGTCAAAGCTGGAATTTGCATACGCCGAACCCGGTAGATGTTATGGGATAGGAGATACTCAGATGCCGGTGGATATCAAAATGTTGCTTTGTGCTCCTAGGATAGTACACATCCTAGGAGCGGTGCATTTGCCAACAGCGGGGAATATTATGGTGCCGGTGAAGTTACTTTGGGCCAGTAGTGCCCAGGTGCAAGCGAATGTTCACTCAGACTGTGGATTCACAACTGGCCACCTTTATTATCACGCCCGTTAGATGGTTGAAGGAATACTTTACGGGAGCGAAATTGATTTCCCAAAAGTTAGCTACGAAGACATTACGGCATTGTTTAATCAAGGTATAAAAAATAACACCAAAAATTCCGATAGAAAAGCGTGACGGATGCCATAGCTTGGTACATACTGGTTTCTATGATCAAGCATATTTAGTCTTCCATACACTAAATCAGCAACGCCAAAAATTTTTATGTTAAACATTGGTGGATTTTCGATTCAAGCGCAAATTTATGAAAGTGCCAATTCCTTAGTTTACCGAGGTATCCGGGAGTCAGACAACCAACCTATTATCCTGAAACTCCTCAAAGAAAATTATCCCACTCCCAAAGAACTCGCTCGCTACCGCACCGAATATGAAATTACTAAGTCTCTTAATCTGACGGGTGTTGTTAAAGTCTATGACTTGCAGAAATATCAAAATACCCTAGTCATGTTTGTGGAAGACTTTGGCGGGGAATCATTGAAAGTTTGGAGGCAGCAACGTTCCTTTACTTTAAAAGAATTGCTGGAAATTGCCATAGCTACCACTGAAACTTTAGGTCAAATTCACGCCACCAACATCATCCACAAAGACATTAATCCCTCGAATATCGTTTACCATCCACCTACTGGACAGCTAAAAATCATCGATTTCGGCATTTCTACTAAATTAACGCGAGAAAATCCTACCCTCAAAAATCCCAACGTTTTAGAAGGAACTCTCGCCTATATCTCGCCCGAACAAACGGGACGAATGAACCGTAGTTTAGACTACCGCACAGACTTTTATTCCCTCGGCATCACATTTTACGAACTGCTGACAGGAAAACTACCTTTCCAGACAACTGACCCCCTAGAATTAGTTCACTCTCATATTGCTAAACAGCCATTATTGCCCTCAGAGTTAAACTCGGAAATTCCCCAAGTTATTGCAGATATTGTCATAAAACTGATGGCAAAAACTGCTGAGGAGCGATATCAAAGTGCTTTTGCTATCAAAGCAGATTTACAAGAATGTCTTTATCAACTCAATCATAATGGTAGTATCTCACACTTTAGTATAGCTCAACAAGATATTTCCGACAAATTTCAACTCCCGCAGAAACTCTATGGCAGAGCGCGAGAAATTGAAACTTTACTAACTGCTTTTGAGCGAGTTACCACCCAAAGCGAAATGATTCTGATTGCTGGATATTCCGGCATTGGTAAAACAGCTTTAGTACAGGAACTCTACAAACCCATTACCGAGAAGCGAGGTTATTTCATTTCCGGGAAATTTGACCAGTATCAGCGCAACATTCCTTATAGCGCGATTGCCGCCGCCTTTCGAGAATTAATCAAGCAACTCTTAAGCGAAACTGAAACAAAATTAAACCAGTGGCGAGACAAACTTCAAGCAGCTTTAGGTAACAACGGACAAGCCATCATCGAAGCAATTCCTGAAGTAGAATTAATAATTGGCAAACAACCGGCCCTGCCAGAAGTTGGCCCAAACGAATCTCAGAATCGCTTTAATTTAGTCTTTCAAAACTTTATCAAAGTGTTTACGAACCCCGAACATCCTTTAGCAATATTTATCGACGATTTGCAGTGGGCAGATGGGGCATCGTTAAAACTAATTCAACTGCTGATAAGCGGCGCGTCAACGGGATTATTTTTAATAGGTGCGTATCGAGATAACGAAGTTTCCTCAGCACATCCCTTCATGCTAACCCTTGAGGAAATAGCTAAAACTGGAGCCAAAATCGAACGAGTTTCTCTGTCAGCTTTACAGCTAACGACTGTTACTCAAATTATTGCAGATACCCTGAAGTGTTCCGAGTCAACAGCCAAACCTCTTGCCGACTTAGTAGTTGTGAAAACCGGGGGCAATCCCTTCTTTCTGAATGAATTTCTCAAATCGCTTTATACAGAAGGGTTGTTAGAGTTTGATTTGGCTAATCGCTGCTGGCAGTGGAATTTGGAGGCAATACAAGCGCGAGGATTTACTGATAACGTAGTTGAATTGATGGCGGAAAAAATTCAAAAACTGCCAGCCGTAGCGCAAGAAATGTTAAAATTAGCGGCTTGTATTGGCAATGTATTTGACTTAGAAACGTTATGTTTGATATCAGAAAAGTCTCTTAAAAAACCCCCTAGTGAGTTATTCTCAGCAGTAGCCGAAAGCTTAGTAGTTCCTCTTGGCAACATGGGAGATGTAGAATTAGCCATTGCTGCCACAGAATTTTCCTCACTTCAATTGCCAACTGCCTTATCTCAACCAGTGGAATATAAATTTGTACATGACCGCATTCAACAAGCTGCCTATTCCCTGATTCCCCCAGACCAAAAGCAGGTAACTCATCTCAAAATCGGGCAATTGCTTCAACAAAAATTGACTGAGGTCAAAAAAGAAGAAAAGCTCTTTGATATTGTCGGGCATTTAAATTTAGGAATTGACTTAATTATTCAGCCTTATGAGCGGGAATTCTTAGCGCGATTGAACTTAGCAGCAGCAGAAAAAGCTAGAAATGCAACAGCCTACTCAGCCGCCAGAAGTTTTGTGCAGATAGGGCTGGAGTTGCTAACCCCAGACTGTTGGCAAGCTCAGTATGAATTAACTCTGAATCTTTATGCAGCTGCCGTAGAAATTGCCTACTTGAATGCTGATTTTGATGGCATGGAAAAAATGGCAGCAGAAGTTTTGCGAAGAGCTAAAATAATCCTAGATAAAGTAAAGATTTATGAAGTTAAAATAAGTGCATTAACAACCCAAAGTCAGATGTTAGAAGCGATCGCTGTTGGTAAAAATGTTCTGGCACAATTGGGGGTTGATTTCTCATCTGAACCTGACGAAGCCTTGACTAACAAAGCACTACAAGCGCTGGCTAAACAACTAGAAGGTAAACAGATTGAAGAACTGGTTAACCTGCCTGTGATGAGTGATCCTGAGATAATTGCAGCCATGCAACTGTTAGCCATGTTGTTTACGCCCATTCTTCAAGGAAATCCTGCATTACTACCTCTCCTTGGCTCCACAATGGTCAGCTTATCCCTCGAATTTGGAAATACACCAGCATCAACCATCGGTTATGCAGGTTATGGCATGGTGCTGTCTGCTTTTTTGGGAGAGGTAGAAAAAGGTTATTGCTTTGGGCGAGTGGCACTAAGCTTACTCAATCGGTTCAATGTGCGGGAATTCAAGTCCCTAACTTTACTTTGGTTTGGCTGTTTTCTCCAGCATCGTACTGAAGCAATAAGAGCCATAATTCCAACTTTAAAACAGGGTTATTTGGCTGGAATGGAAACTGGTGATTTCCTCTATGCTGGCTACAATATAGTTACTTATTTTGACGATAATTTATTCGGTGGAGTGGATCTGGACGCTTGGGAACCAGAAATGGAAATTTACTGTGTTGTCTTAACAAATGTGAAGCAAGATTCTGCTCTAGCTTACTTAAAAATGAAACAACAGGCGGTGCATAACTTAAAGAAAATTGTTAATGAACCGCATTTATTAATCGGAACTGCCTACGATGAAATGGTGATGATTTCTAAGCACCATCAGGATAATCAGCTTACTGCGCTCGTTAAGGTCTATGTCTACAAACTAATGCTTGCCTATCTCTTTGGCAACTACACCAATGCCCTAAACTACATTTCCCAAGCTAACCTCTATTTGATGGCAATGGCAGGAATGACTCCTACTCCAGTTTTTCATTTTTATGCCGGATTAACCTACTTGGCACTATTCTCTACCCAATCAGAAAATGACCAAGCTAACATCCTCGCTTTGATAAACACTCATCAAACCGCTGTAGCTCAATGGGCTCACCATGCACCGATGAATTACCAACATAAAGTTGACTTAATAGAGGCAGAAAAATGCCGGATTTTAGGTAAGAATTATGAAGCTGGAGATTGGTATGATCGCGCGATTCTAGGAGCTAGAGAAAACGAATACACTCAAGAAGCCGCTCTTGCTTACGAACTTGCTGCCAAGTTTTATCTATCTCAAGGGAAAGAATTAATAGCAAAAGCTTATATGCAAGAATCTCGCTATCACTATCAACTTTGGGGCGCAACTGCTAAAGTCAAACATTTAGAGCAACAATACTCTCGACTATTAAGCGCAACGTCCGCCCAAATTAACGAGACTAAGGTTTCCGCAGGAGTCACAACAACTGGTTCGGGTAATAACCTGGACATTACCACAGTAATGAAAGCATCCCAAGCAATTTCTGGCGAAATTATACTAGATAAATTACTGTGTAACTTGATGCAGATTCTCGTCGAGAATGCGGGGGCACAAAAAGGCTATCTCATATTATCTAACCAGGGACTACTGCTCATCCAAGCTGAATGGGCGCTGAATTTAGATCGCTGCAATGTGTTACAGTCTATCCCCGTCGCCAATTGCCAGGTACTTTCTGAAGGTATTGTTAATTATGTCGCTAGGACTCAAGAAAGCGTTGTATTAAATGATGCAACTCGCGAGGGTCAATTTACAAGCGATCGCTACGTCAAACAATATCAACCTAAATCTGTCTTATGCGTACCACTGATTAACCAAGGAAAGCTCGTCAGTATTGTTTACTTAGAAAACGATTTAACAACTGGAGCATTTACCCCGGAACGGTTGGAACTATTAAAATTGCTATCTTCCCAAGCGGCCATTTCGATTGAAAATGCCAAACTTTATGCAGAAGTGCGGGAAAATGAAAGCAGGCTAACTCAATTTTTAGAAGCGATGCCAGTGGGAGTATTTATCCTCGACTCTAGTGGCAAACCTTTTTATAGCAATCGCATTGCTCAGCAATTAGTCGGAAAAGGAATAGTACCTGATGCTGGGCTGGAGGAATTAGCAGAAACTTATCAAGTCTATCTGGCTGGAACTTCTCAAGAATATCCAAGCGCTCAAATGCCTGTAGTGCGTGCTTTAAAGGGAGAAAGTACAACCGTTGATGATATAGAAATTCAGCAACCTGACAAGACAGTGCCCATAGAAGCTTGGGGAAAACCCATTTATGATGAAAGAGGTCAGATTGCTTATGGAATTACTGCTTTTCAGGATATTACAGAACGTAAAAGAGCGGAAGCAGAACGGCAAAGATTTACCAACGAACTTTTCCAACTGAATAAAGCTTATGAGCGGTTTGTACCCAATCAATTTCTCCAGTTCTTAGAAAAATCCAGCATTGTTGATGTCCAATTAGGCGACCAAGTGCAGTTGGAAATGTCGGTGCTGTTTTCCGACATTCGCAACTTCACTACTTTGTCGGAAAGTATGACGCCGGAGGATAATTTCAAGTTTATCAACTCCTATCTTTCTCGCATGGAACCTGTCATTACTGAAAATCACGGGTTTATTGATAAATATATTGGTGATGCAATTATGGCTTTATTTAGCGGTGAAGCTGATAATGCAGTGAAAGCGGGTATTGCCATGCTGCACCAATTGGTTGAATACAATCAACATCGCGCCAATACTGGCTATGCACCAATTCAAAATGGCATTGGTATCAATACAGGTTTATTGATGTTGGGAACTGTTGGCGGACAAAATCGCATGGATAGTACGGTGATTAGCGATGCGGTGAATTTAGCTTCTCGCGTAGAAGGTTTAACGAAAAATTATGGCGTGTCGCTGTTAATCACCGAGCAAACTTATTCGCGTTTGACAAATCCGGCTCATTATGCAATTCGCACGATTGAGACGGTGAAAGTCAAAGGGAAATCTCAAAGGGTGACGGTTTATGAAGTTTTCGATGCCGATTTAGCGGAAATTAAAGAGGGGAAATTAGCTACTCTGTCATTGTTTGCAGAAGCTTTGTTATTGTACGGCGAACGGAAGTTAGCAGAAGCAGGACGGCTGTTTGCAGATTGTTGGCAGCAAAATCCCGGTGATCGTGTGGCTAAAATCTACTTGGAACGTTGCCAGCAGTAGCGCGAGAATAGTTGAAGTACAATTAGCCTAGTGGTGGGGCGGTTTCTGTGCAAAAGCTGACGTGGGGTACAGGGTCAGAGGATATTGAGAGGCCAGTTCTGCGGAAGGACTGGTGAACCATTAGAGGCCGATGTCACACTCAGAAATTTCTTGATTATCATAGCTATTGTTAGAGCGGCTTAAACAAAATAGAGATTACTGGCACCCCAGGCGGACAGCGGTCGGATATCGTAGCCGATCGGCCCCCAAAAAACCTGGACAAATCCCGTATTTCACCAGCCCCAAAAAACCTGAACAAATCAGGCAATACTCCCGGCACTCATCCGAACTTCCCTAAATAAAAGTAGACCACCGGCCCCGTTTAGTTAACGATTCGCAAGTTTTTCCACAGCTAACAAAAAACTTATTTGGATTCATCGGCATGGGTAGATTATTGCAGCGTCGGTGGGACTCCAAGGGGCCGGTGGATTTTTCGCTCTGCCGGTGGAAATTGAACCGGCAACCAAAATCATTACCAACCCTGGAAGTTGAGCAGGATAATTCATGCTCGTTGAAATAAAATCTTTCAAAAGCCGACTATAAAACCACTTGGATTCACCGGCACCCCTGGATGTAATAGGGCCGACGGATCTATCAGGACTGGTTTCTGTAAAACAGTCGGCGGATATAATTGGTTAACTAAAGATTTTATAAGTTAATCACAGCTTCGGTTTTTAGCAGGGTTCGGAAAAATACCTCTGGCTTTTTCACAATTGTCTAACCATAAAGACAAGTTAGTAAGTTCAACATATCGATAAATGAAAAACACCCAAATAAGTACAGAAAATATTATTAAAGCTTCAAATATATTTTTATTGGGTCTTTTAATTTGATAGAAACCATAAAGCGAAAGAGCTAGAGAGAAAAAACCTAGAATTGAACCGAGCAAGGAAAAAAGAATTCTTGATGCTAAGGCATCTGAATCTATGATAGATGGATAAGCCCCACCTCCAATATCAGCATAAGGGTACAAATCTCGCTTGATATGAATTAAAAATAACATTATAAACCCTAAAATAGAGTTAAAAAGAAGCCAGACTACAACTATGACTTTAGAGCAAGCGTTCATCTCATCACCTTTTGATATTTTTAAAACGCTATTTTTATTAATACTTATTAAACAACTTACCTTAAAATTATTGGGATTCATCGGCAGGGGTAGATTATTGCAGTGCCGGTGGATCTGCCGGGAGCCGGTGGATGAGGTGCGACAGGCGAATTTTAGGGGCCGGTGGTACTTCAAGGGCCGGTGGAACTCGCTCGTGCCTGTGAAATTGCCAACACCGATGGAACTCCGTTCGGACGGTGGAACTCCAGGGCTTGGGGTGCGGCAGGCGAATACTTGGGGGCCGATGGATGTTCGCGGGTTGGGGGGTGTTCGGAAGTTGGTGGATGTTAAGATGCCGGTGGATTGGGTGGGATAGCTGAATGTTTGC
>NZ_JAMXEX010000040.1 GCF_025370775.1 Ancylothrix sp. D3o
ATCGAGCATCCTATCAAACTCAGATATACGTCAGAAATGACACTTTTTTACGGCAGAAATGGCACTTTTGTACGGCATGAGATCCGAAAAAACCTCAAAAATACCAAGTACCCAAGCTCAAATATACGGCAGAAATGGTACTTTTTTACGGCAGAAATGGCACTTTTGTACGGCAGATTTTCTTAAGTACAATTACTTAGGAAAACCGAATATAAACTTTTATAAAGTAGTGTAGTATGGGTGTAGTAGGGTTCTATTTGTGTTTTGTGGGCCGGTGTTTAATTTGGGAGAGGGGGAGGCCTAAGAGAATTATTGATGCTGGAGGTGAATTTTGGGGTTGAATTCTGTTAAGAAAAAAAAGATTAGTTTTGTAGAAAAAGTTATTGTTTCGAGTAAGTGTAGGCTTGTCCATTAATTATTGATTGGGTGTAATGCTCTTTACCATCCCTGATTGCAACTCCTCTGACAATCCTGACAATATTGCTTGCTGCATAATGCCGGCCTCATTGGATTGTTACACCGGCCTCATTGGATTGTTACACCGGCATCATTGAAGTGGCATTTTTGCCTGTTGAGCGATTGGTAGTGTACGGTTGTTTACGGGCCGGTGGTTAGTCCTTGACTCTTTCTGGCCGGTGGTTAGTGTCGGGTATTTACTGGCCGGTAGTTAGTGTCGGGTATTTACTGGCCGGTAGTTAGTGCTGAATTCTTGGTAGGCCGGTGTAGCGAAACTACATAAGCACAGACTGCTAGTTAATCATTAAATCTTCGCAGTTTGCAGTGAATAGGTGGCGACCTTAGCAGGATAAGAAGCAAAAATGATATTCTATAAGCTTGGACTATCTGCTCAACCTAATTTAGCTCAGATAATTTAATAACAACACGAATCCCTTACAAGTAATGGGTTTTTAGCTAATTTTATTTCGATAGAAGTTCGTGTTACAATTTTTCCCGTTTAACCACTTTTGAGGGGCGTGTGATCTATCTCTCGTTCCACCAAACCTTAAGGAAATCTAAAGTTGGTTGAAATGATGATTTTGAGAAATATATAGTCTGCTTGTTCGATATAGTAATATTGTGAAAAGTGGGGGCCGGTGAAACCTCGAAATGAAGGTTAATTTTAAAACCTGGAGTAAGTGTCCAGAATTTTATTTTCCCCCATTTTCCCAGATTACTATTCAGTTTAACAGAGATACGAGGGGATTTAGCTTGATAGAATGACAAGGTAAAAAGAGCCTTTTATAAGATAAAAATAGGATTTTATAAGGTAAAAAATGCTGAATTTTTGTGATTATGAGAGATTTTAAGCTCTACAATTACTAATTCACAAGGTAAAAACCGCAGTTTATCAGGTAAAAATCACAGTTTATAAGGTAAAAATCAACTGAGTATAATTACTTAAGATTTTCTTAAATAAACTTATGTAAAGCTGTGTAGTCTTAGCGTAGTATCATTCTGGTTGTGAGTGGTTGAGCGTTATGAAATTTGGGAGAGATATTGTCCCTGGGGAAATTATCGGAGTTCAAAGCGATTTTAGCCTGAATAATTGATAATTAGGAGCGCTAAATTTATGGTATTTCTGGGTAAGCTTCTGGTTTTTAGGCTGGAGATTGAGATGTAAATAATTATTAGCTTGCTACAATACTAAAATGCTAATTATTGGTAAGAGCGGCATCGTTATTAAAGATATTAGTAGAGAAATAAAAAAAGTAATTTATTTTGGCCATGTTATAATATTTGAATAAATGTTCTGTTTTTCTTTCTAAGATAGGAATTGCCTCAATTTTCCAAAGACTTATAAAGAAACCATAAAGTAAAAAATCACCCACCTAATATCTGTTTAAGTGTGGAATCTATTACTGGCATTGTGGTTTATTAGGTGAGATTGATTTGGTTGGGGGTTTACTCAACTATAAAATTGATCGTTTTAGAGAATTTGGCTTAAATTTCAAGCAGCCCTCGCTTATGTCAGAATTTGGTGGATTAGACCGGCTGCGTTCTGCTTTAAATAGTGTGGTGTTTCGGTATTCGACTGTGGCCCAGAAGTTGGGGTTGCCATTGCCTAAAGGGTGGTTAATGGTGGGGCCGCCGGGTACTGGTAAAACTTTTGCTGCTGGTGTTTGTGCTGCAAAATTGAAAGTTCCGTTGGTAATTGTTGATGTTGGGGCTATGGTGGCCGGTGGCGTCGTCTATGTTGAGGAGTTACTGCGCCGCGTTGAAGCTTTAGGCCGGTCTGTTCTCTATTTTGATGAGTTTGATAAATTATTTTCCGCCAACAGTGGGGATTTGACGGGGGAAGCTGCTACCAGTATTCAGATTTTGGGTAAGTTGTTGACCTGGTTACAGGATAAGACATCTGAAACATTTGTGATTGCGACTCTCAACCGGCTTGCTGCCTTGCCTCCTGAACTTACTCGTAAAGGCCGGTTTGATGATATTTTTTATGTTGGGTTTCCTCAAGCAATTGAACGCAAGCAAATTATTGAATTACACGCTGCCCGTTTTGATCGCCGGTTTAAAAACTCCTCCCCGTTATCCGACAAGGAATGGAAGATTTTGCTTAACCGTACCCTCAATTTTGTTGGTGCTGAATTGGCCGGTATGGTTGAAGCTGCGGCTACTAGGAAAAGTGAAAAGGTTTTTAATTTGTTGGCTCAGTTGCAGCTTCAACCATCACCTGAATTAATGACTGAGTTGGAAGGATCTGTTTCAGAAGATGTGTTTTTAGATATTCAACGGGCCTTGAAGGAATCAAGAGAGGTTCTTTCAACACTACTATTACTTCAAGGCTGTTTGAAGTTGAACCTACAAGATTTCCTCCATGAGCGTGAATTAATTACCCCACTATTTGTAAGAGATACAGATAGGATTTTAGCAATGGAAAACTCAGCCCGTTATGTGGCACAACCGGCCTCTTCTCCTGATAATTCAGAATATGCTCCATCTATCCAAAGCTTTTGGGGTGAGCCGGCTGGTTGATGGAAATAAATTATAAATAATATTGGCATTGTTCCCTTTTTTAATTGGGTTTGTCTAGTTGCTGGAATTACTATAATTCAGGATTTAAACCGAACCCATCTAACAATTCGACCGCTTTGCGTTTTACTTCTTCACCGCGCCGGTCATATTTAGCCGTAGTCGCCGGGTCTGCATGACCGGCCAACTTTTGCACTGTCACCATATCCGCCCCCTTATCCAACAGATTACTAATAAATGTACGGCGAAAATCATGGGCAGAAAAAGTACCGAGGCCGGCTGCTGCCCCCCTTTCTATCAACCTTAACGCTAGGGCATCAGCAGTTATGCGTTCCGTTTGAATGGCCTTCCCAACACATCGGTAAAGCAATGGGCCTGCTTTACGTCCTCTTACCCCTAACCAATCTTCAATTAATTTAGTGCCCCCCGGTGGTAAATATGCCTGACGAGTCTTTTTCCCTTTTCCTTCTACTACCAATAGACAGCCGTTCTCTGCATTATAATCTTTTAAATTCAGTGCTACTACTTCAGATCGCCTTAATCCTGCACATAAACAGGCAATCGCCGCTGCATCTCTCATCCCGGATGGCGTTTTAGATTCTACACATACCCGGATCAGCGCTCCTATTTCTTCTGGTTGTAAAAGTCGGCCCCTTGGTGGTGTATTTCCTGTCAGGGGAGGCACACTCACCGCATCTTCATAATCATCAATGGTTATCAGCTTCAGTTTGCGAGCACATTTAAGAACTTGCTTAACCGCTGTCAGCTTTAGGTTGCCTGTTGTTGGTGGATGTGTTTCTGCCAAAACTGAACGTAGCGCAGCGGTGTGTTCATATCTTAGTTTTGCCCAATCCAAAGTCAGGTGATCACATTGGCCATTACTCAGTAAATTGGCCACCCAATTCAAATTGTGTGTCATCGTCCGCCTTGACGACGCTGCTAATTGACTCAAGTAGACAGCCGCCGGGTGTCTAGCTAGAGGTAATGGTTCCGCTAATGCCAGAACAACTGGGACATCATTACCTTTTTTAGACGCTTTCATAGGCGGAAACGGGACAGTAAACCCATACTTGGTGTTTTAATCTTCCCACAGTCTAGGGGGAACTTCCACACAGGCAATAACGCCCTACCGGAGTCCGGTAGCGTTCTTCAAATTAATCATCTCTGGTAAAGCATTGTTTCCGTAATACTTATAGGGCGAAACTGCCAAAACTAAAAGATTTATTGCCCGCCAAAAGAAAATAAAAAAATCAGCAGTTTTTTATCAAATCCGTCCACATCCAAAAAAAAGAGCGTTCCTAAAAATTTAGAGTATTTTACTTAAATCAAGATATAAATAAAAAAATAAATTTATTACCATACAAAAAGTTTAGCATAAAATTATGCTTCATTTTTAAAGGTAAAAGCTGTTTAGGAGGGTGCCTCTTCTAATGATGGAGCCGGTGCCACCCCAAACATCAGTACGAGGACGTTACGTTTGGAAAATGGCCAAAATATCTATAGGTGCGTAGGCCGGTATTACCCCACATCACGGGAGGTGGGGTGGACAATTTCTCTCTGCGCCACCTGAAAAGCGCTCTCATGTCCCTGGCCCTTATGCTTTTATGACACAAGTGCGAGCTACCATACACCCACCACAGATGTGTCAAGACCGGCATTTAATAGCAGACTTAAGGGTTAAATGGCCAACAGAATACACCGGCCCCTCTCCCGCTGCTCCAGATGACGGACTTGCCCCCGATGAGTGCTGGGTACAGAACTACACCGGCCTCCAAACCCGATAACAAAATGTTATCCCCCACCGGCCTCCAAACCCGATGTAGGCATCTAACTACCGGCTCCTCTGCACACGGAGAGAACGGAGGCGAAAATTGAATAACTCAAGACAAAAAAAGTTCAAAGCCTAGCTAAACCCACTTATTTATTCAAATCAACACTAAAAGGAGAGCAATGTTCATGCAAGCCAAAAATTTATTGACCTTTGAGGAGTACCTGACATTTGATGATGGGACAGACAACCGCTACGAATTGGTGGATGGGGAGGCGCGAGATGGTTCCTCTACCAACGGCAGATCACTCGGATATTATTGATGTGCTGGCATCTGAAGAACGAAAGGGCCATTAGGAAGCAGGGCCAATCTTGGAAAGTTAAACGAGATGCAGGAGTGTACACGGGGGTTAACCCTGAAACGGTTCGAGAACGCTCACGCACCCCAGACATCTGCGACTGGGACTGAGGAGCAATGGCAGGAGCTAAAGGCAGAGAAGACGAAATCAGCGGTTTTAAGAAAGCCGGCTTTGTTGGTGGTAGAGATCGTTAGTCCTGGTTCAAAAAAGACAGACTATCAAGCCAAGCTGCAAGAGTATGCGGAACAGAAGGCCGGGGAGTATTGGATTGTGGATCTAAAAGCCGGTGTGGTTTCAGTGCTGGTGTTGCAGGCGGATACTTACGAGAGATTGGAGTACCGCGATTCAGAAGTTATTATTTCCCCCACATTTCCAGAGTTTAGACTGTCAGCTTATAGGATTTTGAGCGCTTAAGAACTCAACAAACTTGGTAAGTCATTTTTCCGCACCTTTGTAGTGGGGGATTGCTTGCCAAGTTTGAGTCCCGCTAAACATTGCTGTGGGTATAGGATTCGGTAAGGTGAGCGGTTGTGGTTACGGTTCCGACATCAGTTCATCCAATTTTTAGTGCAGAATGTGAGTTAAAAGCAACGGCTGGTAAATTTGCCAAAGAATTTGCTGGAATTTGGGTGATTCGAGGTGTTATTGGTGATGGAAAATCTTAGGGATTATGGATTAAGAAACAGCAGTTTCTAGGACTCTTCAGGGGGGTAACAATTCTATTACACACTTTGGATGAAACTGCTACCCCTGACATTCGAGCTATCGATTATTGTTAGTCAAGAGATTCTTCTAAATCTTCTAATTCCTCAGATGAATCAACCGGATCTTTGGCACTAACCGCATACTCTTTGGCCAAAGTAGCAAAAGGAAAAGGAAACGGCAAAGAAATCTCATCTGCAAAATAGGGCCAGCGGTCTCTGAGACTATGGACGAAACAAGCCAATTTTTCTGCATTTATTTCAGGGCAATAAATGACAGCTATCTCTAGGAGTTTTCGGTTTCCAGCTTGTCCGCTGCCACTATCAAGCCGAGACTGCTTTTGTTTTAATGTGTTTTGTTCAGTATTTAACCCTTTTCTCATGCTTAGATAAAGCATATTTTTTTCATCATCATACACATCTTTCCAACAGAATAAACCGCTAGTTCTGCTACCGGGATAACCCTTAACAATACCGACAGGAACTTCGCCGTCTGGAACTCGCAATCGCACAAGCGACAAGCGATTTCGTTCTGATTCTGTCAGAATGTGTTGTTTCAGTTCGTGGGGTAAATCGTTGGCGGGTAGTTTGGGATTTTGTAGCCATGTTAGCATTTTGCGGGCATTTTGAGCTTCTACCATGAAGAGTACGCGAGGTAATTTTTCATTTTCAACTGGTGTACTTAGGCAATCACGCAAGCAATCCGCAATAAATTTATTAAGCAACTGCTGTTCGCGTTCTTTATCACTAAATGACAGTTCTTCATTGCTGTCACCAATCGCTTCATCTACATAAGAATCAAAGTCCCACTTTTCAGTAATTAGAGAGCTAAGTCCGACAGGATACGATACCCATTTTTGTGTCACAAATAAAGAAGGAGTAGTAACTTGTACGATTCCCTTTATAGGGTTAACGCGCACCATTAATGCAACAGTAGCAGGCGTGTTACTAGCCGTTGTTTTTCGAGTGCGACGCAGGACGCGGAAACACGTCAGCCACAAATTTGGATCGATACCATCCTTTTCTAGATCAATTAGAGGAGCAGGCAGAATTCCAAATTGTCGCAATAAATCCGAAACAGCTTTTTGCACTCGATTAAGAGTACCTTTAGGGACATATTGCTTACCCTCTTTATTTTGAGATGTTACTGCGTGAATGTGTTGATTGACATAGCCAGCTTTCATCACTCCAATTCTTAATGCTAATTTGGGATCTGACTCCGCTGGAAAGAATAATTTCTTAGGTTTTATCTCAATTAATGCACCGCATATTCCTTGAGATTTTGGTAGAGATGAAACAATCTGAACGACTCGCTCATCAATTAAATTAATGCGCTGTTGTTGTAGGTTTTTGCCTTTTGAGGCATTATTTACATCAAGCCTCTGTGTCAAATCTTGAACGTGCTGAGTTTTAATTCGCAAAGAAACTAACGAACCTTGATACATAGTTGTTTTCCCTTCTACTTCGGGGTTATAAATCTCAGGTTCTCCTGTAGGTGATAAGTCAAGTATTTTGCAGATTTCAGCAATGAGTTCATCCCGGCATTCTTTGGTTTCCCAGAGTATAAGTATGGTATGTAAAGGAGTTTCAGTAGAACGAAATACAGCGGGTGCAGTAATTTTGGGTCGCAGCATCGGGGTAGATAAATCATCAGGTTTTTTAGGGGATTTATCGGTTTGTTTTTTTGGAGTTCCCGGCTCCCAAAAAGACACGGAGTTACTAGATACCTTAATTGCTTCACCCACTCGCTGAAGAGGTAAATTTTTGCCAACCAACTTATTTTGAATTGCTACATCTAGGTTAGCTAAATCTAGTGGACTAACACCTCGAAGACAAGGGAGTTCACCCCAAGAAGTATGGTAAGAAATTGCCACCTGTATCCCACATGGTTCTTCTCCAAAACTTGACCATTGATATTTTGGATCTGAGGCTAAAGTATTAATTTCAGGAAGTGGAGAGTCATTAATCTTTAGTATCTCAGTAATGGCTTTAGGCCATTTTGGTGTTCTCTTTTCTTGTGCCATCATTTGCTTAATTCGTACAGGCATAAAACAGAACGGCTGGCGAACCCCATCTAACCACCGACGATTATCCCCAATATAAGCGGTAGCACCTCTATAGGGAAATTTATCAAAAGGCTCCACAATCCATTGTCGGATTGAAAGTTGATGGTAAATAATTGGGTCTTTGCGCCAAGGAACTGTCTGCAACTTAAAACGAATAACAAATGAAATATCCGCTGTACCGACTTGTTTATTTCTCTTAATTAGCGAAACTGGATGAGGAGGCCATGACATGAGTTCAGACCCCCGATTGAGGGTGACAACTCGGTAGAATGTCAGTTCATACTGATTGTTTTCACCAAAGCAAACTTTAGGATTTTTGAGAAATTCAACAGCTAGGTAATCTGGAACTGCTTGGAAGCGAATCTCATCAGAGGACTTTTCTGGAGAACGCAGCAGAGAACAAATTTTAGGGTCTTCCCAACGCCAAACGTCATTATCTAGGTTTTTGAGACTCGACTCGACTTCCTCGTTTCCCAGACACTCACTAAACTCTTCTCGCAACCAATCTTTGATCAATTCTGGTAAGCATGAAAGGTCAGCAGCTTCTGTTGCAAACACCCAAGGCACTGATGGATGCTTCCAGCCAAAACGAGCAGTTTGGATAATTTTTGGAAAGCTTGCAGCTACAATTGGGTCGAGAGAGGAGACTGGCACAGATGGATAGCCTTTACCAAGTAGCTTACGCTTGTGTGCCAGAGATTTAGCAACTTGTTGCCATGCAGTAGGAACGATTAGGGAAAAGAAATTGTATTGCACATCCTCCGTCATTTCCCAAGCTCCGGGTAGAATTGTCTTAAATGTCATAGCGTAATTCCTTTGTTTTTTTGAGTGCAGTTAAGAAAGCACCGTAGAGCGAACGTGCTAAGGTTCTTTCACAAGGTCGTTTTTCTTCGCCTTCAACGGAGAGTTGAAGTTCTTTGAGAATTCCAACTAAAAGTGAGGTAACTTCGCTGTCAAATTCTCCTGCGGCTGAATTAGGTGCAAACTTGACATCCAAAAAATGAACGATACAAGGAACACCGCCACGCACTAAACGCCCAATGATTTGCCAGATACTAACTAATTGAGTCCAACAAAGCACAGACCGTTCATCATCCGTCAATTGTCTAAAAGACATCGCTCGACAACTCAAATCGAGCATCTTTGCCACCGCATACTTATAAAATTCGTTCTCAACATTCGACAGCGTAAGAGCGTCACCGCGCCGTTGCATGGGTTCGTAAAGATTAGAATTAGAAGCATTTTCTAGCGCCCAATTGTTTAGTTGCTGGACAGTGGTTTGCCAATCATCCGGGACAGGCATTGGCCGACACAGAAATACTGCTGCACCAAATGCTGCTATTTGTTTATTGTTGAGGATGTTATGCCCCCGCTCTAACGCCATTAAAGGAGCTACTACAATCTGGGTAGGAAGCTGATGCAAATCCCTAATTTTGCCCCGACGAATTCCGCTTAAATTAGTTGGAGCATTATCACGACGAAGGACTTTAATTCCTTCCCCTTGTGGAATGACTTCACCGGCGATATTTTCAACACGGTAAACCGATTTCAAAACCGACTCAACCCATTCGGCTTCGTCATAACTGTTGGTAATGACTAGCACCCGATGGCGCTTATCCCACTGCTGGGGATATAGCTGTTCTTTATCTTTTAAGGTATCAAATAACAGAGCGAGAAAGCTCTTAGCTTCTCCTGATTTATTACAGATAGCCTTAACCATTTCTTCAGCTTTCTTTTTCCGCGCAGCGGGTGGTTGTCCCGATAGAGCAATGTACCTCCCTGCGCTCTGCTGCGGGGAAAAGAAAAACTCACTTTCGCCAATTCCTGCATCGCCAGCTTTGTCATTATTCGGCGCTGGTTCTAGCAAGACTGTAGGTTTTTTCTGAATGTGGTAAGCTGGGCTCCCTGGGGCATAACTCGTGCCTGAAATCAACACTGTATGGGGGCCATTCCAGCCATCAGCAGCCCAAAGAGTGGGGAAATTTAAAAGCAAGTAGCGACCTACTCCCACATAACGGAAATACTCCAATTTTCCCCCTACATTGCTGCTGAGATTGCGCGTATATTTAAAGCCTAAAATATTTCCCACAGGTGCAGATGGCAAAATTGGTAGATAATCGCGGGGCGGGCGATATACCAGAGAAAGACTGGTGTCATGCAAATCAAAAATGCTTGTCCGCATTAAAGCGCTTAAATGATCCACTAGAAAAGCTAACCGATTCGTCAGCACAGCTACAAGAATAGCGAAGTATAAGTGACCTGTAACTTCTTTAAATTTATTGTTATCTGTGATAGAGATTCCCGAAGATTCAAGCCATCTATTTAGCCAGTCCGCCACTTCATCTAATACCACTTTCTCACTTTCTGCACTTAAGATAGTAAGGGCGATCTCCGAAAGTTCTCCTCCCTTACGGCGGTTAAGGGGGGCTTGCAAAAATTTTTCTATTGTTTGCAATAGCTGTTTACGCCGCTGCCGTTCCTCTTCAGGTGGCAAACCCGCCTCAATCCGTTTTAGCCGTTGTTGGCTACGCTCTTTACGGCTGAGTTTAATTGGGGCTTCCACATTTTCATTGTCTGAGTTCGGTTCAAGAATATCGCGGATAATATGACCAAATACAGAACGACCAGTGAAAGGATTTGAACCTAACCATTCAACCAGTTTAGGTTGGCTGTGCAGTTTGGGGAGAATAATATCAGTGGCAATTTGAGCGTAATCGTTCGCTTTTTTAGCGGCGGCTACTAATTCTGCTCCCATACTGCGACGATCTGAACTATAAATAGCCTCTGCAAATTTGATGCCAAGTTTATTTAACAATGAGTTCCCCGAAGCATCAACTAATACTTCATCAGGAGCAAAAGCTTCGTCAAACTGCACCTGTACCCGGTCTGCTTCGTCAATAAATAGAAAATTACATTCGCGGTAAACGACTTCAGCAAACGTAAGTTTTTCATCAAAAATTTGAGCGGGGACGCGGGTATGAATGAAGCTAGCGGTTGTCAATACCCACACAAAAGCTTGCGCGACGTCTTGTTCCAACTGATGGCGAGGACATTTGTAATAAAAAGGACAAGTATATTTATTTTCTGTTTCGCTTTCCTCCCAATCTTCTAAATCCTCCGTACCATTCTCTTTGTCTTTTTCAGTTGTAGTTACTTTCTGGTAAAGGTTGTGACAGGGTTCAGAACCAAATTCCCATTTATCCTCTGATTGCACTAAAGCGAGTAAGGGACAGACGGGACTAAACCAGCGCCATGCTGGATGAATCGCACCTTGTTCAATTTCCTCACCCTTTGTTGCTAAAATGGGCTCGTAAACTTTTTCCAGTTGTTGGGAGCGATCACTCCCCAATACGGGAGCCGCACGAATTCCTAATCCGTACCAAAATAGGGAAGCGAGGCGCACGGCGGCTACCACATCATTGACGATTAAAGCGCAACGATATCCCTGTTTTGCCAAATGATAAATAAGAACTTCGAGCAGGGTAGATTTGCCGACATTTAATAAACCAACAATGTGGATGAGTTGTTCTAGTTTCAGTTCATAACCTGGAGAAAAATCATCGCTTTTATCGTCATACAGCCGTAAGGCAATCCCTTGAAGGCGGCTATAATAATTTTCTGGATCGTACCTGGATTTAGCCAGTTGACTATCCATTTCGTGGGCTGAAATCAGCAACTCGTCTAGTGTTACGGTATGAGCAGGATTCTCCTGAGTTCGCGTGCGGTGAAAAGAGACCTGTGACGAGGATGCCAGATGAGAAACAGCTTGAGGAATATTGATGGGAACCTCAGTAGGAGCATTCCCTTTGTGGGAAATCTTAGCATACCAATAACCAGGATTTGCTAATTTAATTTTTGTTTTTTTGTGGGGTGGGGTTGCTGATAAGGTTTGGCGATATAGCTGCCCGCGACGAGGGTAGGTACTTGAGGGAATTAATTGCGGAGATTGATTGATGTCCGTCAATCTGTAAATTCTCAAACTCTCAGGGATTTTGATGTATTCAGAGAGTGAACGTTCCCATCGGTTCCCTTTGTGACGCACCAAATAAAAGCGAGCTTTTTGTACTAGGAGCCATTTGATATCATTTTGTAGAAATGGAACCGGAAAACGATAACCCGAAAGTAGACCAGAGACTGAGATTGCAGCTTCTTCCGGTGCTATTTCTTTCAATAAAGTTAGCCCTAATTCTACTTCTCCAATCAGTTGGGCTATGCGCTGTATTTCTTGGTTTTGTACTTTTTGATCTACATCAGGTAGGCTAGAAAAAATATGAGATTTCAAGTCATCCGATTTACATAGAGTTTGGCGCAATTGTTTGCTCCAATTAGTGATGTCACGCATGGTTTCTCTCCTTTAAAAGTTTCTCAGCTTGAGAGATAATTTCACTCTTCAGCCTCAATCGCAATCCACCCATAGACGGTTCTATCTGTTGGCGTACTACCTTGATTCGCAATTTTTCTTCTCTCTCATCTGGGAAGACAATAAAAATTTCTGTAAATTCAGAGCGACGCTGTAATTTTTCCCTAGTTTTCTGCAAACGCTCTTCATCCAAGTATGACCAATCTTTTACATCAATTGCCCAGCGAATTTTCTTGCTAAATTCCACAAGCAAGTCAAATTCATCAATCTCTGGCCACAGGGTGACACGGATGCCTAATTTTGTAAGAGTTTCTGCTAGTTGAATTTCCCAAAGTCCAGGGATTGTCCCATACCGATATACGCCTGGGGTTACAGCTTTCCAAGTTTGTGCTTCATGTTTTGGAATTGGTGGCGACGGCGGCAGATGAAGTTGGGCGCACAGTTGTTCACAAGTTCGGTTTCGGCAGCTATAGGTTTGAGCTTGGCGACGGTGCATTACATATTTGCAGCGTGGGCAAAAATGATAGCTGTTTTCTTCTGCTAAATCGACTAAATCAATGTATGTTTGTAGCAAGAAGTCCCGCAAGGGTCTCAATTGGGAGGACGAAAGGAGGCGGCGGTATTCTGGGTAGGGGAGGACGGGACGTTCAATAATCAGTTTGCGGAAAACACGATAGGCATCTTCTAGTTGATACCCTCGGCAGTGTTCGAGAACATCTTGCAAGATTTTTTCTTGCACCTGCTTTTCTATGTCGTCACCTGTAACTTGCCATTGTTGAGCAAAGTTGGAAATTCCTCCATCTTCGATGAGAGTGACATCCGGTGAAAGGTATTTAATTTCTGCTGCTGGTTTCCACCCGACTACCGGATTTTTTGCCCATTCAAAAATTTCTGGAAGGTTCGAGGGGACTTGTTCATCTCCTTGCAGTAAAGATGTTAGGTACATTCGGGACATTCCGATGCGGAGTGCTTTTGGAATGTACTCTTGCTCACTCAGTTCCCGTTTTTCCCACTCTGCCAATCCCGTTGCTAGATACCGCAAGGTTTCCGGTACTGATATCTGTAGTCCGGGTTCAATTTCTGGCTCGCGTGTAAGCAGCCGGAGACTGCGGGCTGCATTATCTTCCCATTCTACGTCGATGCCGCGCATGGTCTGTAACCATCGTTGTACCGTTGCTTTTTGACGCGGCTGCATTCCCAGTTCTACGCACAACTCTTCCAGGGTCGGCCCCTCTTTGTGGAGGCGAAACCACTCTCTCAACGCCTCTAGGATTTTCTCTCTATGTCTGGTGACTTTCACTGGCCGCTCTCCTCCTAAATCTGGGGTGTAGCCCAATCTTCACACCACTATCAATGGCGTGTCAAGAAAAAATTTCAATGTTTCCCTAATGTTTCCGATGTTTCCATTTTAGTCTGCTGACTTCCCTGTTGGGCAAGAAACTGTTTTTTGCTACTTTGCTATTGTGTTAGTGCTGAAGTACCACAGGCATCGGCCTCTTTAGGTTTACCGGCCTCTTTAAGTTCATCGACTTCACCTGCCCCACCAACTTCACCGGGCTCACTAAAACCACCGACATTATCGGCATCATCGTCCGAGCGCCGATCCCCCGACATCCACCGACCCCATCGACTTCACCGGCCCTATCAACCCCACCGTCCGAGGGCAAACTTACCGGCACCATCAAAAGAGAGCAAAACTCACCGGCTTCACCGTCCCAGGACAAACTCACCGGCCTCACCGACAGCACAAATGAATGACCCGCTATCATGGCATTGTCGTGTCCCTACCGCATCAGAAAAAAATTTTTTGCCAATTTGCGTAAAAGTTATCCCCCAAGACGATAGATAAGAAACCGGGTTTCTGGGTTAACTTTATGCCTCTGGCAGAACTTTGCGCTCAGAAAGTCGGTTTCTGGGAGCGATGTGCGGCTCTTAGTTAAAGGAGGGGAATCATTGGAAACTTGTAGGATATATGCGGGTTTTTACGTCTTCAAAACGTAGGTAAAATTATGAAAATCTCTACTCTCTACTCTCAAACTTCTATAGAACAAGGAATGAGTGAAATTGCCCGGTCAATCGCTTTATGTAATGGTGATTCTTATAATCGAGAAATAGAAGATTGGATGAGACAAACCAATTATATAATCAAAGAACAAGAAGCCGTTGCACTCAAACGCATCAGAGACTTTAAAGGGGCTATGAATATTTACAATCAACTGTTTGAGAGCAGACCACATTTATCTCGCCTGCATTATAGCGCTTTCAAAACATTAGCAGCAGCGGGACAGATGGAGGAGGCTTGTCAAGCCATACAACTTTGGTGTCTGGCGATTGTTCCCGATCTTGTATTTCCAAACCTAGATAGATTCTTCAATCCCAACTCTAATCGAGTTATGGATGCCAGCCGGAATTCAGAAGTATGCCAGTATTTATACTTATGGCCGATTAATATTGCTGATGCAATGTACCACTTAGGGACTAGCAAAATGATTGCATCGGGTATGTTGACTCAGCAAGGTAGTCGTGCTTATTCGGCGAGTTTGGCAGGGCAATACGCACCAATTGAACACAGCATGGAACAAGCTAGAAATCTAGGAGTTGATACAGCCGCAAAATTGCCCTGGATGGCTGTTTCTAATATCATAAAAGGAAAAACATGGGATTTAATTATTTCAGCGACTTTTTATGCCGTTCGCTATCACACCTCTTGAAATCCATTAAAATAGATGATTTAAAATCTCGATAAATCGTGGTAATATCTGAGTAAATTTAGGAGGTATTATATGGTTTTTTTCATAATTTTAGGAATCCTGGCAATCGGTTTTGGCATTTTATGGTTTTCCTGGTTTGAAGAAAAACAAAAAGAGAATTCGCAAACATCTTATTCGGGTTATAAATTTTCAGAAAACCAAACGCCCGAAGACGATTCACCTAGCATTTCTATTTCAAGAGAATCGATCGAGGAGAAGCCTAGGGTTGAATACAACAAAATATCCGAAGTTCAATCTAAAGGTTCAGAACGAGCATTTTCAGAAGAAAAAATGAAAGAAATTAATTCACAAGCTTATGAACTTTACCAGCAAGCGGTGAGTCAACCTAGTGCCGAAGCCTTTTTTAAAGCCGGTGAAGCTTACGATCGCAGTTACAGTTCATTCTGGGGAGATAATGTTTTTGGTGGAGTAGATTATCGAAGTTTCTTAGCAAATTTGGGAGTTTCTTCCATAGGAGAAGCCGGAGCAAAACAGATGCTCGAAACAGCGCAAGAGTCTTTGGTCATTAGCTGTGAGTGTTATGTCAGGGCACTCAGCACAAATCCAGATCACTATTGGTCTAATCTCCATTTAGCTACTGCTTTAGCTGCTAGTTTACAAGTTGAGGCAGCACTCTCGTACTGGCGCAAAAGTTTACAACTTAATCAGCCTGACACTTCACAAGCACTTTTAGGAGACTCGATGGGTTTCGATCACAGATCGGTCGCTGTCAAAGAAATAATCTATCGCTTAGGATTGGGTGGCTTTCCTCAAAGTTTTTCGTCAGCTTACCAACAGCAAAAAGCGATCGCATCTAAAAAGCTTGGCTCTAGTCCATATTTGGTGAAAAATATTCACGGATTGGGAAATTAGGGATTATGGATATTACCTTGAGTCATCTGGGAAATGAAGAGATCGCACTTTGTGTGAGAAATCGGGTTTCTTTTTTGGCTCCACAGTTAACGGTAATATCCACCATAGAACCCCGGTTTCTTTTCGGGGAAGAGACGAAAAGCCCCGTTTCTGGGCTGTTTCACGATTAACTTAAAAAAGGCGTTGCTGATTACAAGTATGAATCAATGGCTGAAAGCCCTAAAAACTCGTTTGAAATTTTGCCAAATCATACCGCTAGTCAGCAACGCCTAAAAAAACAGGATTTACGCAGAGACTCTAAATATAGGGGCAGGCATAGGGAGATTGCCCCTACAGATAGTGTTGTTTTTTATAGTTTGCGTAAGTCTTAAAAAATTTTGCCATTTTTGCGTAAAAGTTTTCCGCCAAGACGATAGATAAGAAACGCCGTTTCTGGGTTAACTTTATGCCTCTCGCAGAACTTAGCTGAAGAAACCCCGTTTCTGGACGCTCATTCCCATCCCTGGGGAAACAACCTGGATTCCTCATTTGTTAACGAAATTGAGTGAAAATACTGATGCCGCAAAAGATCAAAAAAGCTTTAATTGATAGTTAGCTAAATGAGTTATAGACGGTAAAAAGCGACCGCTGTTCCCGAAGTCTCATACTCATTGAGCCACCCCTAGCCAGGAGTACCCATCGTGCCGATCCTCTTAAATAATCGCTATAAAGTAATAAAACCCTTGGGAAGCGGTGGTTTCGGCGAGGCATTCCTGGCAGAAGACACCCAAATGCCGTTGCAGCAAAACTGTGTCATCAAACAACTCAAACCCCAAGTCCAACGCCAGTTTTACCAAATCGTTAAAGAACGATTTAAACAGGAAGCAGCAATGTTGCAAACATTGGGGCAGCATAATCAGATTCCTCAGTTGTACGCTTACTTTGAGGATGCGGGAGAGTTTTACTTGGTGCAGGAGTATATCAAAGGTGAAACCCTAGAAGCGAAGGTGCGGAGGGAGGGAAAACTCAGCGAAAGTGCCGTTAGGGAAATTTTGGCCCATCTGTTGCGAGTGCTTGACTACATACACGGCAATAGAATAGTCCACCGCGATATCAAACCGGACAATATTATTTTCCGGCAGCAAGATGGCAAGCCGGTGTTGATTGATTTCGGTGCGGTTAAGGAAGCCATGAGTACCGTGCTCAATACCCAAGGAAACGCTGTAAACTCAATTGTAATTGGTACTCCGGGGTTTATGGCTTCCGAACAGGCAACCGGTAGACCTGTATATTCTAGTGATTTATATAGTTTGGGAATAACGGCAATTTATTTACTCACCGGCAAGCTGCCGCAAGATTTGGCGACAGATCCAGTTACGGGAGAAATTATTTGGCGACATGATGCACCAGTCGTGAGTACCAGTTTAGCGGATGTGTTAGATAAGGCAGTTCGCTCCCACGCTCGTGATCGCTACTCTAGCGCAGGGGAAATGCTCTATGCCTTAGAATCTCCTACGCCGATGCAGCCAAACACTCCTTCTTCTGTACCCCCTCCTACACCAATAGCAACGGCATCCCCCTCATCGGCATCAAAAAATCGCCAGATTTTGGTGATTGCTTCTATTGTTTCTCTGGTTATTTTAGGAATCGTAACGAGATCACTTCCCTACTTGTGGAAACCAAAAGTACAAGCCAAAGCCTTAACAATTGGCACGTTAAGCGCTCCCAAGTACAACGGCGAGTTAGCAGATTATTTACAAAAAGAGTTAATTCCTAGTAATTTTATTGAATTTTTTATTGGTAAAAAAGTAAATTTGACGATTGATGGGGACGAGAATCTACCTTACTCAGAAGCTAAGAATCGAATAGCTAAGAAACAGTGGGATATTGCCTTTACCCTCTCTCCCATCATTTCTGTAGCTGCCAAAGATAATGGCTATAAATTTGCGGCTTTAATGTTTCCTGAAAAGCCACCTTATTATCAGTCTGCATTATACGTCAGAGCCGACAGCCCAATTCAATCTCTCAATGACATAACGCCAAGCACAGTAATTGCGTTGGGCGGATTTAATTCAGCATCAAGTTTTTATATGCCCGTTTACGATTTGTATGGAAAAACGCTAACGGTAGATATGGGACACCGAGGGCAGGAAATTCGGAAAATGGTGAGGGAAAGAAAAGCTGATTTGGGTGCGGGTGCTTTAGGTGATACAGTCAAAAACGAACCCGATATCCGCATTATCCACTTGAGTCGTGACATTCCGGGTTCTGGAGTATATCTGTCTCCTGAACTCTCCGAATCAGACACAAAGGCAATTCAAAAAGTTTTGCTGAACGCCCCTAAAAACCTCCAAAAACAAGCCAACTATCGTGCAGGTTCAGAACCAGATTATACAGCTTTCAAGGAAATTATCCGAAGAACCGAAGAAGTTTTAGGCTGTTCTGATTTTAGGAAAAACCCCGTTAGTTTCTTTTGTGCAAATGATGCGGGCACAGGTTCCAGAAAAGTCATTAATACAGAGACTTCGATCCGGGGGCGAATAAATGGCTGGAAGCGGCCTAATGCTGACACAGTTTGGTTAACTTTAATAGGAGAAGACAACCGAGCTTACCGTGTGGTAGTCTCCTCACAAATTCTTAATCAAGTCCCCGGTGCTGCTAATGTGCTGGAACTCCAGAATAAAGAAATTAAAGTTATGGGGGTAATACCGAATAATGTAGGGGATGGAATGTTGGAGTTAAATATTAAGGAGTCAAGGGATTTGGAGGTTTTATGAAAAAATACATAATCATAGTGAAGGGAGTTTGAAGAATAAATTTTGATAGCGCGTAGATATTTTAGAAGAATATCAGGAACATTTTGAGTCTATAAACTTGTACAAATCAAAAGAGGTTAAATAAGTGTTTATCTCCAACAATGACGAAGCCGCCCAAAAAAATCTATGTATGGGTGGTTCCACATTTAATACAGGTACACCAGAAAAAATTAGCCAGGCTTTTAGTGACACTAATTTTTTACAAGAATGGGCAGTATAGCACTACGGCATAAGGTTAGGACAAAAATATGATAAGATATACCAAAAGCTAACTCGAGGAAAACAGTTATGCCGGCACCATATAGTTATGATTTAAGGACGAAAGCGATTGCAGCAGTAAAAAGGGGAGA
>NZ_JAMXEX010000041.1 GCF_025370775.1 Ancylothrix sp. D3o
AGCAGGTAGGCCGAACTGAGGCGAAACAAGACCTGCAAATTCGACGGGATAGCATTTTTGCCAAAAAATTATTTACCTTGATTTCTGCCCCACAAAGCCCCTCAGATGTAGATGATATTCCTGATGATGTGGCGCTTTGTTTGATAGATTTTGGTGAAGCAATGGTGCAAAATTCTACGGATGAAGCACCTTATTTAATTGAGCAAATTTTTAACAACACCGGCGAGTCGGGAAAGTTTCGTACTTATCGCAATCGGCTATTATTTTTAGTAGCAAATGAGCGAGAATTAGAAAAGGCAATCGATTTAGTGCGGGAATATAAGGCGATTCAAAATATTCTGGCAAGCCAAACCCGTTTAGAGGATTTATCTGAAAGTCAACGGAAGCAAATTAAAGAAAGGAAAGGTGGAAAAGATTTAGAGGTGAGGGTGGCTTTAACGAATGCTTACCGGCATTTATTTTACCCAGATCAAGATCCTGTAAAAGCACCGAAGGGTTTAAAACATTATACCTTGCCGGCGGAAGATTCTAGCATGGTGAAAGGAAAAAACAACCAGCAAGATGTTATTTTAAAAGCGCTGAAAGATTGCCAGAAAATACGCTCGGATGAGGAGATAAAACCCTATGCACCGGCCTTTATTTTACAAAAAGTATGGCCCGCCGGTTTAGAACATTTTAGCGTCAAAGCTTTGCGAGATGAATTTGCCAAAAATTTGAGTTTAAAAATTCTGCTAGATGCAGAAATATCCTTGTTGCGCGATACGATCCGGCGGGGTTTAGAAGAGGGACAATGGGATATGAAAGTTGGCGAAAAATTGTATATTAAAACAAACGATTCGCCGCTTTTTTTGCCAGATGTTATTGAGTTTTCCGATAGAATGGTTCTTTATCGCAGGGAGATTTTGCAGCCGCCGGTGCCGAAAGAAATAGAACTCAGTACCGTTGTGATGCCGGCAACAGAAGCGGCTAAGCTGGTGCGTGTACGATGGAAGGCTAAAGGGGCTTTAAGTGTGAGTCTTTATCAGGATGGGGAGTTATTATCAAATACATTCCGCCCTTCTGATGAGTGGGAGGGAAAAATAGAAAAAGCGGCGGTTTTTCGGGTGGTTGCTGATTACGGAAATGGGGAAATTATCGAGAAAGAAACAGCGGTAAATGTGACTTCTACCGGCACCCCTGGGATGGTAAAAAATGGGGGTGGAGTTTATACTACCGCCGGCACTGTTTCGCTGTTCGATTTAAAACCGGCTACCATAGAATTAGAAGGCAGTTTAAATGGTGTTTTTACGCAGTTTATGGATCAATGTCTTGATTTTAAAGTACGCGGAATTGAGTCTTTAGATTTATCTGTTTCTCAAGGTATGGATTACCGGAAAATTGGCACGGCAATTCCTTTATTTAGTCGCTTTAAATTGCAAATTGATAAAACTGTTAGTTTGACTGCTAATGACCAGTTTGTGCGGTTAGAATATCAGGGTTCTGTGCGGGGTTTTCAAAGCTTTTTTACCACAATTAATACTTTGTTAAATTCTGAAGGAACGAAGGCTGATATTAGTTTAAAGATAAGCTTTGAATTTGAAACACCAATCCAGCCGCAAGGTACTGAATTAAATGCAATAAAACAAGCGCTAAACCGGAATCCTGTTGATCATTTGAGCTTGCGTGCTAAGGTGGTTTATTAGGTTAGTATCGGCTTTTTTACCGGCTTTAACCGGCACCCCACCCCAGCCCAGACGCGGGTAGATGCTAAAATTTAATTTCCCCACCCTATCGTCACAGGAAAAAACCGGCCATAATACCGACTATTTTGGTAAAATTATTCAGAAGTATGCAAGAATTTCAATTAAGAGTCATTCCATTAGATAACAACAATTTTACTTTGGAACTTTATCAATGTGCTTATAAAAAAGCCGGTGAGAAAAAACGCCCTGCTGCTAAATGTATAGGCCGGCTAAAAGGTAATGCTTTAGTGCAGGCTAGACAGATAATTTATGCTGCTTTAAAAGGCAATAATTATGACCCCAAAACTTTATCTTATAACCGGCAATCCCCTTATATTCTTTCTGAACAAACAGGCGTTAGTTTAGCAATTTTATTTCAAGCTTTACAACCGCTTTCTAAAACAGAACGCATTGCTAACATTACCTCTGGTATTATGGGAATGAGTGATGAAGAGGCGCATTACTGGTTTGGTAAAATTGCCAATGGTAAGCGTTCTAATGCACTCAAAGCTTTGCGAGTTTTATTAGGAGATTAATTATATAAAAATAGCCGCTTTGATTAAATTTCCATAATGGCAGGCAAAATGCCATCCCCACTCAAAAACCTAAAACTACTAATTTAAAATTATGCGTCCTAAACTTTTTATCGAAAAAATATTCCCGGTGAATGATTTAAATACACAAGTATATTACGAACATGGCGGAAACCCTTTTAAAGGTTTACATCGCTGGTATTCCCGCAAACCTTTATCCTTTTCTCGCGCTTCTGTTTTAGCCTCAATTTTACCCGATGATATCTCCTTAGAAGAGTTTAAATATTTGCTTGGTTACTATCCTGAAAAAGAAGGTTTAAAACCTGATCCTGATATCAAACTTTATAAAACTCCACCTGGTAAGTTTAGGCTTAAAAAAGTACACGACTATTGCGAGAAAGTGTGGGGAAATCGTACTCCTACTATTTTAGATGCCTTTGCCGGTGGGGGTAGCATTCCTTTTGAAGCGGCGCGATATGGGTTAAATGTATTGGCGTCGGATCTCAATCCTGTGGCGGTGGTGACGATGAAGGCGGCTATGGAATATCCGCTGAAATTTGGCCCCGATTTGCAGCATGATATTGATAAATGGGTGAAATGGGTGGGAGATGAAGCCGAGAAAAGATTAGCTGATTTTTTCCCCTCGGCGCCGGGGGAAACTGTGCAAAATTATTTGTGGGCTCATACGGTGGTTTGTCCGAGTTGTCAGTCTGTTGTACCATTAAGTCCGAATTGGTGGTTAAGTAAGACAAGTAACTATGCCGGTAAAGGACAAGCAAGAAAAGTTACGAGTGATTGGTATGCGGTGAAACCTATTCCTAATCTTGCACAAAAGCGGGTTGATTTTGAATTGGTGAAGGGGAAGAAAGGTAAAGAATCGACTATTAAAACAGAGGCCGGTGAGTACGATCCCAATACGTTATCTACTTTAAGTAGAGCCGTTGGGAAATGCTTCAATTGTAATGCTATTATAACAGAGCAAGAAATCAAAGGTTATACATCTGTAAATAATTTTGGACATCAGTTATATGCAGTAGCTTATAAAAAAAACAAATCTATATTAGAATTCCGAAACCCTGAAGAATTAGATTTTTACGGTTTTCAAAAAGCGCAACAGTATTTAAATGAGGCTTATCCTGAATTTATTACTAAGGGATTAATTCCCAATGAACCGACCAGTACCGACTTGCATAATTCTCCAGGCAATTATGACTATGGTTTACGAAAGTATGAAGACTTATTTAACCCTCGGCAGCTTCTAACGCTTGTCACTTATGTAGAAATAATCAACGAAGCTAAGGCGCTGTTACAGGCTGAATACGAACCGGAGAAAGTAGAGGCAATTACAACTTATTTAGCTTTAGTGTTAGATAGATGTGTTGATAAAAACTGTCGTTTATCCATGTGGGATGCTAGTCGAGCATCCTATAGAACAGCATCAGGAATGCACGCTCTCAACTTAATGTGGAACTATCCTGAAGTCAATAGTTCTATTGAACTGTGGCAATCTTGTTTAGAAGATGCTACTAAAGATTATCAAAAACTTTGTGCTTTATTCAGCACAAAACCCCCCTCCACTGGCCTAGAAGGAATCGAACAATACGACCCAAAAACCATTAAAATTGATGCAGCATCAGCCGATAGTCTCTACCACATCCCGGACAATTCAGTAAATGCAATTATCACAGATCCGCCTTATTATTCCACAATTCCCTATGCCGATCTTTCCGACTTTTTCTATGTCTGGATGAAACGCACATTAGGTGATATATTCCCTGAATTATTCTGGTCAGAACTTACTGAAAAAGCGAAAGAAGCTGTAGCGAATCCTTTCCGCTTCCGCAACATGGGAACATCACCAGACGAACTCGCCAAACAAGACTACGAAGCAAAAATGGCCCTTGCTTTTGCCGAATATTACCGAGTTTTGCGAGAAGACGGCGTAATGACAGTACAATTCAACCACAAAGAATCCGGCGCCTGGGACGTGCTCACAAAATCGCTGATAGATAGCGGCTTCGAGATTACCGCATCCTGGGCTGTCAGTACCGAAAACCCGCAAAACCTCCACCAAGCGCAGAAAAACTCAGTCTCCAGTACCGTCCTCTTAGTATGCCGCAAACGAGATCCCAACGCCGAACAAGCCTGGTGGGATGACTTGCGCCCGGAAGTTGCCAACTTAGTCGAACAACGCGCCCCCGAATTTGAAGCCAACGACATCACCGGCATAGACTTATATTTAAGCGCCTTTGGCCCCGCTTTAAACGTCTTCAGCCGTTCCTATCCCATCCTCGACAGCAGCGGTGAAGAAGTACGCCCCGAAGTAGCATTTGCCGAAGCCAGAAAAGCCATTGCAAATTACCGTTTCCGCAAACTAGCGCAAACAGATACAGCCGGTTTTGATGCCCTCACCCAATGGTATTTACTCGCCTGGGATGCCTTCCGCGCCGTTGAATTCCCCTTTGATGAAGCCCGACAATTAGCATTAGCAATAGGAGGTTTCAACGTCACCAATTTAGCAAAAGAACACAAATTAATTGACTCCACCAGCGGAACTTGTAAATTTTTAACACCAAAACAAAGGCTAAAAAAACGCGCATTTTCGATTAACCCGCAAGACTTCACCTTGCAAAATTTAGTAGATGGACTTCACGCGATTATCGCTATTTATCAAGAAGAAGATGATATCCAGCGTGTGCGCGAGTTTATGAAAAAAACCAACTTAGTAAGCAATGATATGTTCATGCGGACAATAGAAGTAGCGCTAAAAGTAATCCCCCGTATTGGAGACGAGAAAAAACGCATCCCCGAAGAAAAAGCCTTGTTAGATTTATGGTTAGCAATGGATGAAATTAAGGCAAAAGTTGTCTATGAACAAATGGAGTTAAATTTTGAAGAAGGGCAGTTAAGCTTAGATTTTAGTGGAGACAATACGGAGAGTTAATTATGTTACTTTTAGATCCAAAAACCTTACAGCCGGCAGAAGAACAACGAGTCATTTTTTATGAGGTAAGTTGGGAACAATACGAATTATTGTCTGATATGCTTAACCTCGAATTTACGCGGATGACGTACTTGGAAGGAAGCTTAGAAATTATAATGACAAATTCTCCTGAACATGAAAGGCTGAAAAAAATTATTGCCCGTTTAATAGAAGCCTACGCCGAACAAAAAAACATTGAATTAAACGGTTATGGTAGCACAACTTTTCGTCGCCGTGCTGTGAAACGGGGTGTAGAACCCGATGAATGTTATTGTTTAGGAAGCCTCAATGAAGTCCCAGATATTGCCATAGAAATTGTTATCAGTAGCGGCGGAATTGATAAATTAGAAGTGTATAAAGGTTTGGGAGTAAAAGAGGTGTGGTTTTGGGAAAATCAGCAATTGTCGTTTTATTATTTACCTGACACCGATGCTGATTATGTTCAGAATTCTCGCAGCGTTTTATTGCCAGATTTAGACCCTATTTTATTAGCGAATTTTATAGGAGAATCGAATCAAACTCAAGCCGTGAGAAATTACAAATTAGCCCTCATAAATGATGGAAATTAAAAAAAACCGCAATCAAAAGGCCGACTTCTCCCAATTCCAAAAAACATGAATTTCTAAAAACATGAACTTCCAAAAACATCCCTGGCGGATAAGTTATTCCAGCAATGAAAACAACCCCATCGCCGAATTTTACATCCCCGCCTTACAATCAGCCATAAAATATGACAGAAAATCAGGATTTTTTAACAGCAAAATCCTCAGCAGAGTAGCCCAAGGTATCGGCGCAATGCTGCATAATAACGGGCAAATACGGTTAATAATGGGTTGCCAATTTAGCCCCCAAGACTTGCAAGCCATCCAACAAGGATACAGCCTCCGAGATGCAATGACATTTCGCCTAGAGGATGATTTTAAACCCCCCGAAACCTTCGCCCAACTTCACCATTTTGAAATTCTAAGCTGGCTGATCCAAAACGGATATTTAGACATAAAAATAGCAATTCCCCTAAAAACAACCGGCCTGCCAGAAGCCCCCGAAACACAACTTGATTATAACCATATTTTCCACGAAAAAACAGGAATTTTTACCGACAGTAACGGTAATCAAATCGCATTTAGCGGTTCCAACAATGAAACAGAGGCCGGTTGGCAAAGCAACGTTGAATCATTCCATGTTTATTGCTCTTGGGAAGGCGAAAGAGACTTAGAGAGAATTTCAGAAGAACAATATAGATTTGAGCTATTGTGGAACAATCTAGCCCCCAATGTCTGCACGTTTGATATCCCCGAAGCCATCCAAAAAAAGCTCTTACAATACGCCCCCGCAAGTAAACCAAACTGGAATCGACAAATTGAATTTGATAACCGGCCGGTGTCTAACCAAAAGCCATTAGTTACCACCAATCAACCCCCAGAAATTCCCTCTTTAAATTATACCATTTCTCCAGAAAATCTCGAAGCAGAAAAACAAAATTTTAGCCCTTTATTTGATTTACCTAAATCCCCTGGTTGCTTAGATTATTGCCTAAAATCAATTCCTATAAAACCTTGGCCTCACCAAATCAAAATCCTCCGCCGCGTCGCTGAACAATACCCCTGTAATTTTCTGATAGCAGATGAAGTTGGACTCGGTAAAACCATAGAAACCGGCCTAATTTTGCGCTACTTATTAGTTAGCCAAAAAGCCAAACGTATATTAATATTAGCACCGGCCAGCGTTCAACCGCAATGGCAAGAAGAATTAAGAGAAAAATTTAACCTTTATTTTTGGAGTTATAGCCAAAATGAATTAAAAAACTCAGATGGTTCTTCTATTATCCCCACCGGCAATCCTTGGAACGCCCAAAACTTAATACTTGCCTCCTCACATTTAGTGCGCCGGTCAGAAAGAATGCGAGAATTAATAGAAGCAGAACCCTGGGATTTAGTTGTGCTAGATGAAGCCCACCACGCCCGCCGGCAAAGCCCCCAAAACCGCAAAGAAACCCCCAACCGGCTGTTACAATTAATGCAGCAAATTAAAGAAAGAACCCGCGCTTTAATTTTGCTATCTGCCACCCCTATGCAAATAGACACCATAGAAGTATTTGATTTGTTGCAATTATTGGGATTAAAAGGCCATTGGAATTATGGCGATAACTTCTGTAATTATTTTACCTCATTAACAGACAAACCAGACCGCTACACCTTAGATTTTTGGCAACAAATGTCAACTGATTATTATCAGCAAGGAGGAAAAGCCTGTCAACGCCTCGAACAATATTTAACCAAAACTGACCGCTTACTATCCTATCGTCTTAAAGATACTTGGCAGAAAAGTTTAAAAATATCTAACTCGAAACATTGCCTAGCTGATGAATCATTTATGACAGCATCCCGGCAATATCTGACAATTAATACACCCATCAAAGATTTAATGTTTCGCCACACCCGCGATACCTTGCGAGAGTATCACCGACGAGGGCTTTTAGAGAAAGGAATTCCTGAAAGAAAAGTTCAAGACAACGCAATTACTTTAGAGGAAAATAGAGAAATTCCCTTATATCGCGCCGTGAGTGATTATGTCCGCCATTTTTATAAATTAGCCGAAAAAGAAAACCGCAAAGCTTTAGGGTTTTTAATGACACTTTACCGTAAACGTTTAACCAGTTCTTTTTATGCCATTAAAGAATCGTTACAGCGCCGATTAGATGGCATTAATATAACCCCCGATGACTTAGGAGATTTAGAAGATGCAGACGATCCAATTATTGAAGGATTAGAGTCTTATTTTGAACGAGCAGATCCCGAAGAAATTGGATATTTACAGGATTTATTACAGCAATTTGAGGACACCGGCGAAGATAGCAAACTTTCTCATTTTATTAGTATTCTGCGGCAAGAATTAAGAGATAGAGAAAGTGCAATTGCTTTTACGCAATATACAGACACAATGGACTATTTGCGGGAAGCTTTACGTCAATTATACGGCTCCCAAGTAGCTTGTTATTCTGGAAGAGGCGGAGAAATTTATCAAAATAGCGAATGGCGAATTGTGCCAAAAGAGCAAATTAAAAAGCAATTTCGAGCAGGAAATATTAAAATTTTACTATGTACAGAATCCGCTTCAGAAGGGTTAAATTTACAAACTTGTGGGGTATTGGTTAACTATGATATGCCTTGGAACCCGATGCGGGTTGAGCAAAGAATAGGCCGGTTAGATCGCATTGGTCAAGTATATCCGACCGTAAGAATTCATAATTTTTATTATGATGGTACGGTTGAGGCAAAAGTGTATCGAAAGCTGAGAGATAGGATTGATGCTTTTCAAAGTGTGGTGGGTAATTTACAGCCTATTTTAGCAAAAGTTCCCACGTTTATTGAACGAGCAGCGATGAGTGCAGATCCAGAAGAAGAGGGGGTTTTGCTGGCAGAATTTGATAATGTTTTGGAAGCGCCACCTTTAAGGCCGGCATTAGATGAAATGGTAACAAGGGATGTAGAAGCCGACTTATTAGAAATTAATCGAGCAATTGCGCCGGCACTGATTTGTTCGGAAAAGATAGAGGAATTGCTAACGAATTCTTTGGTTATTAAGCAGATAGGGGGGAATTTTGAAAAGCTAGAATCGCGTATTTGGCAGTTGAGTTATCAAGGTAAAATCTATGAGGTGACGTTTTATCCAGAGTGCTTTGATGAGAGGCCGGGTTTACAGTATATGAGTTGGGGAAATCCGCTTTTTGAGCGGTTAATGGGTGAGGTTCAGAAGGTATTGGGGGTCGGATAAAAAAAACCACGTTCACTAACTGGCCCTGCAATATCCATCTACCACTGTACAAAAACTAACCTTGCAATATCCTCTAATAAAAATCAGACCTACAAGCTGACATACTTTTGTGAACTTAAAATTTTACAGCCCTTGATTTATCTAGTTTCTAGCACGCTTATCGCCCTTGAAGTTAATAATTTGATACAGAAATTTTTTATTTAATCTTGAATGTACTCTGTACCTGTAAGTAAAGCAAGCTCAGCCCTTACAAATTCGCGCCCTAAATAGGCAGCATGGTCTAATAGTGTTACTGGACAAGGCTGAGTTTCTTCCAAAATTTTTACACAAAGTTCCTTTGCCGTCTTTCCACTAAACACAGTGGATGTGTGCACCACCTGGCCGCTTCCTATATCTACAGCTAAACCACGCCCATCAATCACCTTTGTGTAATGCTTCGCACATATTAATCGGGCCTCTCGATCCAAGTAAATAATGAAATATCCACCAGGGTCAAGGTTGATTTCACGTTTAGAAAGCTCTTCATCAATTGCTGCCAGCTTCTCAATCTGGATATTAACAAGCAAAGGCTCTAAAATTACTCCAGCAACCTCTACATCTTCTCTCTGCTCAGGTATCTTATGCAATTCAGCGATCGCACCCTCAAAATCTCCACGAGCGAAAATCTTCATTCCACTGTTATAAATCAGTAATGGCTCAAATCCTGCTTCCTTCAATGGCTCCGCAAATGTTTCTATTAACGAGGTAAGCCGAAGCACCTCTCCCATATCTTTATACTTGAGCCTTCGACTTAGTGCCAGCGCCAACTCCCGCGCCGCCTCATAAGGCTTAGTATATGCTAATGCCGTCCACTCCTGAGCCTGAGCCAAGTCTTGAGTATCTGGATCATCCTCCGTAAGTCGCTGCCCCACATAATCCAGCAGAAACTCACCCAATTCGTCCAATCGCTCGTGTCCAAGCTCTTCCTTCAGTTCCCTCAACAACAGATTGCGATCCGTTATATCCATCTCATACGTTTCATAGCCCACCTGCCGACATAAGCGCGACAGCAGCACATGAGCCACTGCTACCCAAGGGGCTTCTGGGACAAAGTTTGCCCAAATTTGGTATAGCAAATCCGGGGTGAGTACGAGGGGAAATGCCGCATGACGAGCCAAGTTTCGATATGTCTCCCCAAATTGCTTGGTAAACCCTTCAATTCGTCTAACAGCAACTCGTTTGGCACGGTCTTGGTTAATGTTGGGTGTCACAGCAGCCATGAGTACATCCTCTCCCAAGCAATATATCTGCCTCGCAAAACACTAATCGCCGCATTCATCCCTTGACGACTCATCTCAAACATGGGCAGTAAACGAGCAATTTCACCAGCCGTTGTATGCTGCCAACATTCATTTGGCATCGGGTTCAGCCAAGCACAATAACGCACCGACTGCTGCAACTGCTCAATCCATAACTTAGTGCTTTGAATCCGTTCTTGGTCAAAATTCCCTCGTGCTGCTCCTCCATCGCTAACAATCAGCACTACCGCCCGTTCTCCAATCCCCTTCAGTATCTCAGACATCGGTTGGGCATCCAATAAAGCGGGATGACGATACAGGTACTCATCAGGATAGTCGTGAAAGTAAAATACATGGAGCTGCCTTAGCCGTCCACCTCGCTGTGCCGTCTCCACTAACTGCCGCGATAGATCGTGAAACGGCACCATCGAACCTTCCTGGTCAATTATCAGCACAAGGTCAGTCTGATTGCAACGCGGAGGCATCAGTACGGGTTCGAGTAAAATGCTCTCACGCCCCATCTTTGCCGCCGTTGCTTCTATATCCAATTCTATTGGTACTCCTTCGCGTACTGGACGGCGCAGATAACGCCAGTATTGCTTCATCTGCCTGCGAGTAATGGGGAAATACTCAGTCAAAAGGTTATACCGGGGATGCCCCAGTTCCCTATCCCGCCGGCTACTCCGCACAGCTTGGACAGCCTGCACAGGTTCTGGAGTCAAACTAAGCTCTGTTTCTAGTTGAGGCATGGGCTCACTATCCGCTGAAACCGTGACAGTAGCTGGTGTTTCAGTAGGATCTAAGGAGTTTTTGCCATCCTTTTTTGGCTCAGCCGGAGAATACCGCCACATCTGCTTAAATAGCCGTTGAATCAGGCGGCACTCTTCCTCAGACTTTGACCATACCAGGCAGCAAAGCTGCTCTACTTCCTGACGGCTGCCGATACCAAAACCAGCCTGAAGCGATCGCAGAACTGCTAAATATTCATCAATCCCCAAAGGCAACCCATGCCGTTGTCGCAGGCTGTTAAAGATATCAAGGAGTGGCAGTTCTTCAAGCTTCATACTTCAGATACCGCAAATGATCTTCCCATTTCTTGAGCAAAACTTCCGGGAACGGCAGTTCCCCTTCAAGCTGCTTCAACACCTCATCTTTCGGAAATTGATGCAGCACAGCAAACCAATCGAGCAACTCACTGGTGCTAACCTTTTTCCCTGACTTGCCCTTCTCCATTTTCCGCCGCAATTCGGTAAAACGCTTCACTGCGGCTTCTACTACATCACGGGGGGATTCGGGAAAGTGAGCTTTGACAATCTTACTTAATTGTGAATAAGGAAATTCGATGTAATAAAACAGGCAACGCCGCAGAAACGCATCCGGTAAATCTTTTTCATCGTTGCTGGTAACGAACACAATGGGAGGGTAATTTGCTTTTACTTCTTTTCCCGTTTCCTCAATCGTGAATTTCTGCTCGTCAAGCTCCCGCAACAAATCGTTAGGGAAATCAATATCCGCCTTATCAATTTCATCAATCAGTACCACCGAGCGCTGTGGATTTTCAAACGCACGTCCCAACGGTCCCAGTTGGATATAATTGTCTAAATTATCAACCTTAGATTTGCTCTCTTCCCCCATCCGAACCAGTTGAGCATCGTGCAATCGTCTTATAGCGTCATAGGAGTAGAGTCCATCCCTTGCCCTGCTTGTAGACTTGATATACCAAGGCTCATAGGACAATCCCAGTTCGTGAGCCACTGCCTGCGCCAAGCGAGTTTTACCGCATCCCGGTTCTCCCTTGAGCAACAGAGGGCGTTTCTCCAGAAAGATGGCGAGGTTGACAGCATTAATCAGTTCCGGCGAGGGCAAGTAAGGGGCGAGTCCGTCCTGCTGGTACTCTTCTGCTGAGATGGGTTTGCCCTTGTAAAACTGCTTGCCACTGGCAGAGAGAACACTTGCTAAATTAACCATTTTGCCAATCCTCCTTCCCAATTATGACCGCAGTGGCAGCAAATTTCTTCATAGACAAATTCAGGAATACCGGCTTCAGACTTCTCTAACAAGACTTGGGAGGTTAACCCAGCAGGCATCTGCACATCGGCAAAGCCCGTCACCATATCAAGCCAATCATCCAGGACATCCGGCGGAAACGGACTAACAGGTGGCAAGTGCAAAGGAATCCGGGGATACTCCGGTTGTTCGCATTGCTTTGCTAGCACAATATTTGACTGACAAACTCTGCCGCTATTGTCTACCAAGAACATTAACAGGTGTGTCCCCTCTGGAGTCGGACAGCAATCTGTCTTAACTTTTTCCACCAGCGGTTCCCAGAATTCCTGAAGCCACTCCCCCAGAACCTTTGGCAGCATATAGTCCACCGTGTAGAAAATAAAAATAACATCTTGAGTGAGGAGGCGATCGCAAACTCTCTCAATAATCTGATTTGGTTCAGCATCTTTCTGCAAACCAAACCAAGACGTGAGTTGCCGCCACAGGTGGGGGATACTCCTCCCTACACCGTTGTGGCTCACATCAACCTTGATGGGCGAAATATTCTTCCATTGTGGCTTCAACCGGAATAGCCGAGTAACCAAAAGTTGCTGTCCACAGTAAGGCTCACCGTGAACCAAGAAAGCAGCACTTCGGTGCAAAGTCATGACTGTTTTTACCAACCGCACCTGCTGCTTAAAGTCCATTTGTAGCAGAAGATCAAAAAGTAAATGAGGCGGCGTTTGAATCGGTAGAAATTCTGCTTGTGTTTGAACTTCTACAATGAGTTCATCAATGCGTCCTTGTTTATCTACACCCACATATTGACGAATTTCAATCAACAACGCACAAAGCGCGGGTTTGCCAGAAGTAATTTCACCGAAATCATGAAGTTTCTTGACCATATCGGTGATGAAATTATCCACAGGCATATCCCAATCCAAACGATTTAGAACTGCTGCATTAAGCAGTGCCCTATTCAAATATCCTCGACGCTCCTTTTTGTCCTCCATATGGGGTCTGAGCAGAGGCAATAATTTTTGAATGATATCGTTACTTATTGCCATTACCTAACTACGCCTTCAATCGGGTGTAAATCTCCGGCACGTTGTTCTTCAGGTCATTCAACACGGCAATCATACTCGTACCTGCATTGCGTAAATAACGTCGCTGTGTACTCGGCTCAAGCAACATCCCACCACTATGATGAATCGCAATCACCTGAAAGTCATCGTCAAACACGGGTGAACCTGACGAGCCAGGTAAGGTACTCGTGGTATATTGCACCACGTTGGCATCAGCATAAGCGATAAAGTTATTCTGCATCGAGATTTTTTTCAGGTGTCCACCTGGATGCTGAATAATGGCTACGCGATCGTCTCTCCGCATTTGCTTACTCTTAAGGACAAGGGGACTGCCAAAGTCTGGCAAATCTTTTAGGGGTACGACTGTAAAGTCTAATTCAGCATTTGTATAAAACGTACCCCCCGGTAACGCCTGAACAGTCTGTGTGGAGCATTCTTTCCCGTTGCTATCCAGTTGGTAATTGAAGGTATATTCAGTCTTTTCAGCTTGCTCCTGACTGGCGATGACGTGATTGTTGGTTATCAATAAATCTGGTGCAATCATAAAACCCGTACCCGCAGCCTGTCGTCCCCTTTCCGTTGGTACGCGCAGATGAACCACAGCTTTCGCTGCCTCAAGAGCCAGGTTCAAAATGTAAATGTGGCGTAGGGTATCTTCTCCAATAATCTGTTCCTGTACATCAGTCACACTGCTCGTTCCCCGCCATCGGTCAATCAATCGGCTGGGGCTGACTGGGACATCGAGGGGATACTTTTGAAATAGCTCCAAAATAAAGCCTGAATCTTTATCGCCAGTAAAGGGCTGAATGTAATTGAGGAAGACGCTTAAGGCTTCTTTCCCGTAAGCCACTTGTCCGAATTGGGACAAGAAGCGTACTACTTCCACGGAGACAGCCATCGGAGTACCATCCAAATCTAGCCTTGCTAGGATTACATCCACCTGGGGTACACCTTCCAACGCCCCCGCCACTAGACGGCGGCGATCGCGCACATTCGCAAAGTCGGGTAAGTTCTGAACAATATGGGTCAGTCGTCGGAAGTCAGGCTGCTCTAGCTGAACGGTCACAGTTATTGCTCCTCTTAAAGGGCCGTTTTACATTTGGGCTTTTCCTATCGTCATGGAAAATCTAGCATCAGTTTAGCTACTACAATCGTGCCACTTTGGTCGATTTTTTTCTTTTGCTAAAAGAATGCCGGACTCTAAGAATAATTCCGGTAAAGCGTATATGAAGCACGTCATTCTTAAATTAAGTTTTTTTCGATATGTCACCTGCCTATCAAAGATTCATAGATTCTTTAACTAGTCTTCTAAACGAAGGAGTCCCTCTCAATGAAGCTGTTCAGTCCCTCAATCAACAATATGGTGAGCTTGCCGATAAGGCTGCTCAAAACTTGCTAGAAAAACAAGCTCTTGAAAAAGCTCTCCGAAACTGCCAAAGATGTCTTAAAAATAGGTCTTAGTTGACTCACGATAGCTGAAGGGGGGACATGGAACTGAGGTAGTGCTAAGATCGTCATTGTCATTAGACATTAATTAATGAGAATAAAAAACTAATCTAATTATAGCACAAAGCGACTTGACAAGCCTCCAGATAAGGGTTTGCGCTTGTTGTCCCCCCTTCAGTCACGATAGTCTTTGTATTAAATAGGTGATACAAGCTTTTAGCTCTGTGGCTGCTTGGCTAGACAGAGAATCAGGAATTCTTTGATCTTTGATATAGCTGAATGACATTGTATAAGCATAGACAGGTAAGGTTTGGAACTTAGGCTCCTCTATAAGATCGTATTTACCCCAAGTTAAACACCAAGATATCTGTTCTAGATACTTTTCAATTTCCCAATAGAAATCATCTATTTGATCGGTTGAAAACGCTGTTTTTAGCTCTTTGTACTCATCTAAGGCAGCATTCCCTGCTCTTTGAGCCAGAGCTACTCGATTTTTATCTAGCCATTGAGCAGCTTCTTTGCCAGCTTTTAAGTCTTGTTCAAACTGTTTCAAAACTTGAAGTTGCTCCTCTAGAGGCTTTATCTTTTGTTCGAGTTCAGCTTTATCAGCTTTAAGCTGCTCTATTGGGAGTAGATTATTACTTCCTTGCGAACAACGGAGCTCTTTTATCTCGGCTTCAAGGATTTGTCTTGTTTCTGTAAGAAATGCTTGTGCTTGGGCTGCCATTTCAGATAACTGTTCGCTCAGAATTATCAGCGGTTGCACCTTGTTCTTCAATATATTAATGGTGGCTCGGTGTTCGTCTGAAAGTTTTCCAGCATTCTGTCTCTTTTCGGCAGTATTTAAACATAAATAAATAAGTGAAATAAAATTGATATCGGCAGCTAACAACTCGTCCATTGGCTTGGCACGCGAATTAATCAGAGGACGCAGTTTATCGATGCGTTGCTGTACATCAACTCCAACTTGCGATCGCACATATTCCAACAATGCCCACAGTGCTTGTCTACCTAGTTCAACTTCGCCATACTCTGCTAGTTTGCACACCATGTCGGGGATGAAAGCCACAACAGTGCCACTCCAGGTTATGCTTTGCAGTACAGGTGCATCATTACCCAACGCTAGAACTAGGAAAGATCGACGGTTTCGCTCATCTTCCATGAATGGTCTGAGCAGTTCTACCAACTCATTGATAGTGCTGGAATCTAATTTCACCCTCAACTCAATCTTTCACCTGTGTAATCCCTATATGCAAACTATAGCCTACTCACTGGCAGAGGCTGTGAGTGCGATCGCCTCCGCATCAGAAGCCGGAGTTGTCAGGTGCTTGGCTTTACTGGTCGGTGTATCTTTTAAGAAAGGATACTGATTTATACCAACTACAAGTGCTTCTCGTGCCATAAAAACCAAGTTTACCTGAATTTACCGTTTTATCCCGTTACCGAAACACCTTACCTTGATGAATTCTACCGTCACCAAGACTTTGCTGGCTCTCCTGCTGGCTCTCAGAGAGCTAGAAACCGCTCTCAGCAGCGATGAACAATCAGTTTTGCAAGATGTAGGACAGCAATTAGAGATCGACCCCGATTACTGGGATTTTATTGAAGAACAGCTAATCGCAGTGATTGAAGCCAATTCTGCCTTAAATCAGTTATATCAGTATAACAAGGCCAAATTAGAGACCTTAGACGGTCAAATTCCTCGTGAATTGTTGCCTAGCTTAGAAGATTTGAACCGAGAACTTTTCCCAGAAGTGAAAGAAGTTATCACCTTTGACGGTCAGCCCAAGGACTCTACTGCTACTGAGCCTAACGAGGCGATCGCTCTGACCAGCGTTATTCTGAAAACTGAAAACCAAGACCAAGCTGCTAAACAGGTAAGTTTTCTAAAACAAGTCTCGGACTATGTAAAAACTTACCGTTTCTTTAACACCTACTTTTGCGACCCTAAAAATCAAACAACCGTTCCACCTAGTGAACCTCTAATTCACGGACAGGTTTATAAACTATTTATAGACATCAGTCCAGAACAAAAAGGCATAGATGCAGAGCCAACGCCTTTCCCAGATGAAGCTTTAGCACAAGTTTGGAATGAGCAACAAACCTTAACTATACATGCAATCGTTACCGCAAAAAATGAAGATTTCAGTATTGATGCACAAGTTAAACAGCTAACATTACCTCGCAGTGGAGCTTCCGATCAGATCAAATTTACTGTTAAGCCTAATCGATTTGAGGGTCGGGGCTATATTCGGGTCGAGTTGTTTTATCGTGGCTACCTTCTCCAATCTAAGCAGATCGCTGTTCTCGTTGTCCCCACTGCGGGATCTGAAATTCCAGAATCTCTACGTCCACCTCAATCTGCTCGCATTACTTTTACTACTACTAACTTACTTTCCAATGAGCAGTTAGCACTACTTCCAGAACGAATTTTAGCCGTAAATGTAGAGCTAGATACACGAGATGGCAGCATTGATTTTCGCTTCCTCGATCGCACTCAAGGAGACCGAGAACTAGCTTTCTACGATACGACCTTACAACCTACCGCACTGGGAAATGCAATCGCAGGAATTCGGCAACAACTCTGCTCAACCTTAATTGAGGGATACTATGGCTTAGTTGAAGGAAGTTTAGAACAACTGAATACTTGGCTCCCCAGACTAGCAGATGCCGGACACGAACTTTATCGGCAAATCTTACCCCAAAAGCAAGGATTATTAGTAGACGAACAAGGAGAAGTTTTGCAAGCTGCTCTCAAGTCTGGCACCATTATTCAAGTAAACCCTGTCTTAGGAAAAGTAACAATTCCTTGGGGGTTGCTGTACGAGCGAAAAGTCAAACCCAGTAAGCGGACAAGTGTGTGTGAGCACTTTACCAAGCACGATTTAGATTGTACAAATTGTCCCAATAAAAATAATCCTAATTTTGTTTGTCCTCACGGGTTTTGGGGTTATCGTTACTCAATCGAGCAACTGCCCTGTTGGGTCAGTAATAAACATCCTACTCCTTCAGCATTAGTCCGACAAATTCAAAATGAACTCCCATTATATTTAAGCTTCAATGTCTGGCGGGAGTTTAATTTATGGGGAGAACATCAAGAAAAACTGAAAGAGGCTGGTTCATTGGAACTATTAACTTCTGAAGAAATACAGCAAATAGAAATGACTTGGGAAGCATACGGCAATCAGTTAGATTTAGTTTATTTTTATTGTCACGGCGGAGTAGAAGAAACGCTGAAGCGACCTTATTTAGAAGTAAGTGATGACCGAATTTACAGTAATTTTTTAGAGTGTTACGAATCAACCTGGAAGCATCATCCACTTGTTTTTCTTAACGGTTGTGCAACAGGAGACTATGGCCCCGAAAGTTATGTTAGTCTGATTGATGATTTTTTGAATGCCGGTGCGAGTGGCGTGGTTGGTACCGAATGTCCTGTATCCGAACCGTTTGCTGAACACTATGCTACAGAAGTATTAAGACGCCTGTTTGCCGGAGAGCCTATGGGCCAAGCGATGCTCACAGTGCGCCAAGAATTGTTGCAACGATACTTCAATCCCCTCGGTTTGGTTTACTCTTTAAGCTATTACACATTTAAACTGGGATAGAATTATTTCCTTTATTGTTAATTTTTCTATCCCAGTTAATAATTAAC